>NZ_AMXG01000029.1:0-62418 GCF_000313235.1 Pseudomonas sp. PAMC 26793 | reverse complement strand
GAGGGAGCTTGCTCCCGCTGGAGTGCGCAGCGCTCCCAGGCTTTTTGGGGCCGCTGCGCAGCCCAGCGGGAGCAAGCTCCCTCGCCACGGGGTGAAGGGTGACCTTCGAGAATGAATTTTTATTCTACGTATTGAGTTTTGAGAATATTTATTCCATAAATAGCTTTCTCAAAACAATAATTCGAAGGAACCCGGCTATGCGCGAACTCGGAATCGGCCTGATTGGCACAGGTTTTATGGGGCGTGCCCACGCCCTGGCGTTCAATAACGCACGGGCGGTGTTTGAACTGCCGGTGAAGCTCACCCTGGCCGCCCTGGCCGATGCCGATACCGAGCGCGCGACACGCTGCGCCGCAGACTGGGGGTTTGCCCAGGCCCATGGCGACTGGCAGCAGTTGATTGACGATCCCAAGGTGGATGTTGTCGCCATCACTACTCCCAACCATTTGCACTACCCCATGGCCATGGCTGCACTGGCGGCGGGCAAGGCGGTGTATTGCGAGAAGCCGCTGGCGGTGAGCCTCGAACAGGCGGCCGCCATGCGTGATGCAGCGAGCAAGGCCGGGGTGGTGACGCGGGTGGGTTATAACTATCAGCACAACCCGATGATTGGTTTGGCCCGGCAGTTGATCGCCAGTGGTGAGTTGGGAGAGATCATCAGTTTTCAGGGGGAATTCAGCGAGGACTTCATGGCGGATGCATCGTCGCCGTGGTCGTGGCGCTGTGAGGTCGGGCATGCCGGCGGTGCCTTGGCGGATTTGGGCAGTCACTTGCTGTCCATGGCGCGGTACCTGGTGGGGGATGTGCTGAGTGTGTGCGCCGATACGCAGACGGTGCATGGCCAGCGGCCTGCTACGGCGGGGAGTGAAACACTGCGGGAGATTGCGGTGGATGACCAGGTGCATGGGTTGCTGCGCTTTGCCAATGGTGCGCGGGGGACGGTAAGCAGCAGTTGGCTCAAGCATGGGTATAAGAATCACCTGAGCTTTGAGATCAGCGGCACCCGGGGCACGTTGTTGTTTGATCAGGAGCGGTTGAATGAATTGCAGCTGTTTCGGGTTGGGCAGGATGGGTTTCAGCGGTTGCTGGCGGGGCCTTCGCTGGCCGGGTATGCGGCGTTCAGCCCGGCGCCGGGGCATCAGTTGGGGTACAACGAGTTGAAGACGCTGGAGGTGCATGAGTTGGTGATGGCGTTGGCTGGCAAGGGCAGCGACGGGACGGATTTTGCGGCTGCTTGGGAGGTTGAGCGGTTGGCCACGGCGATTCGGGTGGCAGCCAAGGAGGAGCGGTGGGTCAGGCTGAATGAGGTCTAAATGTGGGAGCGGGCTTGCTCGCGAACGCGGTGGGTCAGCCACTGCATCTGGCGACTGACACACCGCTTTCGCGAGCAAGCCCGCTCCCACATGGGGACCGAGCAAGACTCAGGATCAGTGCATGAAGATCGCGATCAGGATGATGACCGGGATAGGCACACCGAGGAAAAACAGCAGTAATGAGCGCATGAGGTTCTCCTTGAATTAACGAACGGAAGTGGTGTGGGGAGTGGTTTCCAGGTACACCACGGCATCCCGGCGACGACCGCCAAAGGTTGCAGCGAGGCTGGCGAAAAACGCACCGATCAACAGCGCCACGAAGGTCCACAGCGAGGTGTAGGCAGCCACTTTTGCAGCCGTGTCGGCAGCCTGCTTGGCTTTCAACTTGGCATCATCCAGCGCTTTTTGAGCCTGGCCATAGACTTGGTCAACACGCGCCTCGGCATCGGCCTGGCTGAGGTTGGTACGCTGGCTGATCAACTGTGCAAGGTACGCACGGTCTTCAGGCGCCAACTGACCGTTGTTGCTCACGGTGCGAGCGAAGATGCGGGCGACCACACCGTGCACGGCGTCATCACTGACGGCTGCCGGGCGATCATCACGGAACAGGCTGTCGACGTAGTAACCGAAGTCTTCGCCCTTGGAGGCTGCGCCAGCCACCTGGCTCATGCCACTGACGGCACCCGATGCCACACTGGCACCGGCCTTCACACCACCGCTGACTACACTGCTGACCGAACCGACGATCAGCACCGCCGTCACCAGTGTCGCCACGGCCCAGGCCAGGAAGCCATGGGCGGTGTCGCGGAAGTACACCTCATCGCCGTGCATATTGGCCCACTTAACCCGCAGGCGACCGGCGATGTAACCGCCCATCCCCGACGCGATGATTTGCGTAACCGCCAGCCAGACAATGGTGGAAATGCCAAGCCCTTTGGCGCTGATACCACTGTCGGCCCACGGCGAAACCGCCGAAAAGCCCAGGCCGAAGCCCAGCAGTACCAGGATCAAGGACAGCGCAGCCGCGGCGGCAGCCCCGGCAAAGATCGCGCCCCAGGAAACCCCGGAGAGCGTGCTCGACTCTTGCAGCGTGGATGAGGATGTGATCATTGTTGTTTTGCTCCAGGCATGAAAAATAGTGTTACAAGTCTCAAAAGGGACAGTGCAGGCGACGTGCCAGAAGCCATTAAATTAAAACTTCATATATTTCAATTAGTTAAGTAATTTGAACTAATTTAAACCATGCAACTTGCAAGAAATGCCCTGGCGCGGCGGGCGTAATGCATTCCTTGTAGGAAACAACCCTTGAGCAAGCGGTGGCCTGCAAAAAATCCTACATGCACAGCCTTCGTTCAGATTCAGCGGGGTAAGGTGAATTGTGTGGTTTGTACCTACATAAATTTTTATTTAGGAAGCGCGCTATCATTTCTTGGCAAAATGCCCGCACTTCAGTGTGAATCGCTCACCAGGTAATCCTTATGACCCGCATTTTGACCATCGAGGACGACGCCGTAACGGCCCGCGAGATCGTTGCAGAGCTGAGTAGCCATGGACTGGACGTAGACTGGGTAGACAATGGCCGCGAAGGCCTGGTCCGTGCCGTCAGCGGTGATTACGACCTGATCACCCTCGACCGCATGCTCCCGGAACTGGATGGCCTGGCCATCGTCACCACCCTGCGCACCATCGGCGTATCCACACCGATCCTGATGATCAGCGCCCTCTCCGACGTGGATGAACGGGTACGCGGCCTGCGCGCCGGCGGTGATGACTACCTGACCAAACCGTTCGCCTCCGACGAAATGGCCGCCCGCGTCGAAGTGCTGCTGCGGCGCAAAAGCACGGTCAAGGAATTCGAAACCGCCCTGCGCGTAGCGGATCTGGAACTGAACCTGATCAGCCGTGAAGCCAGTCGCGCCGAACAACCCCTGAGCCTGTTGCCGACGGAATACAAGCTGCTGGAATTCCTGATGCGCAACACCGGGCAAATCCTCTCGCGGATGATGATCTTCGAGGAGGTCTGGGGTTATCACTTCGACCCAGGCACCAACCTGATCGACGTGCACATTGGTCGCCTGCGTAAAAAAATCGACCCGCCGGGCCTCACGCCGCTGATCCGCACGGTACGAGGCTCCGGGTATGTCATTGCTGAACCCCTCTAAAGGCTGGCGCTCCTCCAGCAGCCGGCTGCTGGCGCTCTACAGTTCGTTGTTCGTGGCCTGGAGCTGCATCCTCATGGGTGTGCTCTACTATGAGGTGTCCGGTTACCTGGGCGACCTCTCGCGCCACTCCCTGATGCAGCGCCAGCACCTGTTCCAGCGCTTTGACGGCGAAGAACTGGTGGAAGCCCTGACCACCAGCATGACTTTCGACATGAAGGGCGTTGACGCCTACGGCCTGTTCGACGACCAGTTCAACCCCATCAGCGGCCCGATCCGCGTGATACCGCCGGACCTGCCAATGGACGGGCACATCCACGCCCTGGCCAACTGCATCGACTCCGACGATCCGAAACTGCCCCGCGACAGCTGCGACGCCGTGGCCACCCACACCGAAGATGGCCGCTGGCTGATTTTGGTGCGCGCCAACGGCTCGCTGTTTGGCGTGACCCGGATCATCCTGCACGCCTTGCTGTGGGGCATCACCCTGACGATCATTCCCGGGGCCGCGGGTTGGCACCTGCTGCGCCGGCGCCCGTTACGGCGGATTCGCGGGATCCAGGCGAGTGCCGAAGCCATCGTGGCCGGCGACCTGACCCACCGTTTACCGTTGTCAGACCGACGCGACGAACTGGACATGCTGGCGGCCATCGTCAACGCGATGCTCGACCGCATCGAGAAGCTGATGAACGAGGTCAAGGGCGTGTGCGACAACATCGCCCACGACCTGCGCACCCCGCTGACCCGCCTGCGGGCGCAGCTGTACCGGATCCAGCAGCAGGCCGATGAAGACGCACCCCACGCCCTGCAACTGGACGCGGCCATCGCCGAAACCGACACCTTGATGGCGCGCTTTCGCGGCCTGCTGCGGATTTCCGAACTGGAAGACCATCAGCGTCGCTCAGGCTTTCTGGTGCTTGATCCCCTGCCCTTGCTGCAGGAACTCCACGACTTCTACCTGCCCCTGGCAGAAGAAGGCCAGATGGAACTGCTGCTGCAAGTGCCGGACTCGTTGCCCTGGATCACCGGTGACCGCGCGTTGCTGTTCGAAGCCTTGGCCAACCTGCTGAGCAACTCGATCAAATTCACCCCACCGGGCGGCGAAGTGATTTTGCGCGGCGTGAACGATGCCGGCAGCACCCGCATCGAAGTGCTCGACTCCGGCCCCGGGATTCCGGCAGCGGAACGGGCTGCGGTGTTCCAGCGTTTTTATCGAGTGGACGAAGGCAATCAACAGCAAGGCGGGTTTGGCTTGGGACTGTCGATTGTGGCCGCGATCATCAACCTGCACGGTTTCAAACTGGAAGTCGGCAGCAGCGAACGAGGCGGTGCGAAGCTGATCCTCGAATGCCGCCAGCAGCTGATGCCTGAAGCCTGAGCCTGAAGAACACCACAAAACCAATGTGGGAGCGGGCTTGCTCGCGAATGCGGAGTGTCAGTCAACCCATCTGGCACTGATCCACCGCATTCGCGAGCAAGCCCGCTCCCACATTTGATCTTCATTCAGCCTGGGAAATTGCCCCGCAGCGCTTCCAGCCCGCCGCTGTAGACACCGCTGAACAACTCCTCCACCGCCGCATCCGTCACACCGGCCACCGGGGTAAACACACCCGACCAGGTGACCTTGGCGGTGCTGTCCGTCAACGCCTCAACCTTCAACGTCGCCAGGTACTCACTCACCGGAAACGGCGACTCGCTGATGGAGTAGCTGTAAGTACGTGCCGCGTTATCAAAGCGTTGCAGCCGCTCCACCACCACACCACCATCGGCCGTTTGCAGATGGCGCACACGGCCGCCTTCACTCGGCTCGCTCTTGGCGATAAAGGGCAGCCAGTCCGGCAGCGAGTTGAAGCCGCCGACCAATTGCCAAACCTGTTCGGCCGAAACCGGGATTTCAATAACAGCAGATGCTTTTGCCACGATTAACACTCCAAACCATTCAAGAAAAATCAGATCGCCATGCTGTCGACAACACCGCCGTCGACCCGCAATGCGGCACCGGTGGTGGCAGAGGACAGCGGTGAAGCAATGTACGCCACCAGATTCGCCACTTCATCCACATCTGCTGCGCGCTGGATGATCGACGTCGGCCGCGCATTGCGCACAAACACATCCGCCTCGTCCCGCGCACTGCGCCCGGACTTGGCCACGGCGTCCTTGAGCATGTGCTCCAGGCCATCGGTGAAGGTCGGCCCCGGCAGGATCGCATTGACCGTCACCCCGGTGCCCGCCAGGCGTTTGGCCAAGCCATGGGACACCGCCAGGTTGGCGCTTTTGGTGACGCCGTAGTTGATCATGTCGGCGGGCGTTGCCACACCCGATTCCGACGATACAAAGATCACCCGGCCCCAGCCCTGCTCGACCATGCCCGGCGTGTAGTGCCGCGACAAACGCACGCCGGAGATCACGTTGACCTCGTAGAAACGCGTCCACTCACTGTCGGGGGCGTCGAAGAAATCGACGTCGTTGAAGATCCCGAGGTTGTTCACCAGGATGTCGGCCCGCGGCTCGGCGGCGAACAGCTTTTCCGCGCCCTCGGCCGTGCCCAGGTCTGCCACCAGACCACGCAGCTCAGCGCCGGGGACTGCCTGGCGAATCGTCGCCAGCGCCTCGTCGACCTTGCCCGATTCACGCCCGATCACCACCACCGTGGCGCCGGATTGCGCCAGGGCTTGGCTGATGCCCAGGCCAATCCCGGCGGTGCTGCCACTGACGATTGCGACTTTGCCACTGATATCAATTTTCATGTTCGCGTTCCTGTGGTTAGAGCGGCAGCGGTGCACGAGCCGAAATCAATCGGGCGTCGCGCAGGGCCTGCCAAAAGGCTGCGGGAATCTTCTCTGACAACGCCGCGACGTCTTCAGCAATTCGACCCGGACGACTGGCACCCGGAATCACTGCCGCCACTGCCGGATGGGCCAGGGAGAATTGCAGTGCAGCGGCTTTCACACTGACGCCATGAGCAGCGGCAATCGCCTTGATCTGCTCGACCTTGCTGATGATCGCCGGGCTGGCTTTCTGGTACTCAAAATGCGCACCGCCCGCCAGGATGCCGGAGCTGTACGGGCCGCCGACCACGATTTCGACGTTCTGCGCCAGGGCCGCGTCCATCAGGCGCTGCAAGGCACGTTCGTGGTCGAGCAAGGTGTAGCGACCGGCGAGCAGGAAACCGTCGGGCTGGGCTTCGGTCAGGTCCAGGGTCAACTCGCACGGCTCGACACGGTTGACGCCCAGGCCCCAGGCCTTGATCACACCTTCTTCACGCAGGCGGGTGAGCACTTTGAAAGCCCCAGTGCGCGCCTGATTGAAGTAGTCCAGCCATTGGTCCCCGTAGAAGTCCTGGGCGATGTCATGAATCCATACGATGTCGAGGCGATCCGTTTGCAGGCGGTTGAGGCTGTCTTCGATGGAACGCAGGGTGGCGTCGGCGCTGTAGTCGTTGACCATCTTGTTCGGCCGGCCGTGCTCGAACACACCGCTTTTCTCGCCAAGATCGCGGGCGCTTTCTTCCACTTCATCGAGAATCAGGCGGCCGACTTTGGTGCTCAGTACATAGTCGTCACGGTTGTACTTCGACAGGGCCTGGCCCAGGCGAATTTCCGAGAGGCCCGAACCGTAGAACGGTGCGGTGTCGAAGTAGCGCACGCCCTGGTTCCAGGCTGCTTCAACGGTGGCTTGCGCCTCTTCTTCCGCAATTGCGCGGAACATGTTGCCCAATGGGGCGGTGCCAAAACCCAGCACGCCGGGCAGTTTGTCTTTCAAGCTCATGGGTGAATCCTCAAGATTGTTCAAGGTCGCTGTGTTGACCGTTGAGCAGATCCTAGATTGCAGAGATCGGACCGTCCAAGACATACTGCGACCAACTTGAGTCCCTACAGGTCTTACATGATCGATTTCCGCCAATTGCGCTACTTCGTTGTAGTCGCTGAAGAAGAACACGTGGGGCGTGCTGCCGAACGGTTGCACATATCCCAATCGCCCCTGAGCCGGCAGATCGCGCAACTGGAAGAGCGCCTGGGCCTGACTCTGTTCGAGCGCAGCCAACAGCGCATCCGCCTGACCCGCGACGGCCAGACGTTCCTCGCCGAAACCAAGGCCCTGCTGACCCACGCCAACCGTCTGGAATCCCTGGGCCGGCGACTGGGCAAAGGTGAAGAAGGCGGGCTGTGCATCGGCTACATCGAAAACGCCATGCACGCGGGCGTGCTGCCCAACGCCTTGAAAGTCTTGCGCGACGCGCGGCCCAACGTGCATATCGCGCTGTACAACCTGCCCTCCGCCGAACAGCTGGAAGGCCTACGCCAACGCAGCCTCGACATCGCCCTGGTGGGTGAACCACCGGCGGCGGATGACCCGGACCTGATCGCCCTGCAAGTGCTGGACGACCCGATGTTGCTGGCGCTGCCCGAGCATCATCCGCTGACCAGCCTCAGTGAACTGCTGCCTGAGCATCTGGCCGAGCAGCAATGGATTGGCGTGCAACGCAAACCCGGGGCAAACCCGGCGGATGACTTTGTTGCGGCGTGCATTCGTGCAGGGTTTACCCCGCAGATTCCGATGGAAGCCAGCGAGCCGTTTACCGCGTTGGGATTGGTGGCGTCGGGGTTGGGTGTGGCGATGGTGCAGAAGGGTCTGAGCCGCAATGCACCACCGGGCGTGGTGCTGCGGGAACTGCCGTGGCTGACCTATACCACGCCGCTGTGGGCGGCGTGGCATCGGATCAATCTGCGGCCGTTGGTGGAGACGTTCAGGAAAGTCCTGACAGAGCCCCTGGCATGACGCTCGCCAATAACCGGACATGCCGCTCACGGGCGAGCAGACTATCCGTTAGTAGTTGATCTGAGGTCGCCCAGTCGTTTCAGCGGATTCGGCGTTGGGCCGTTTCGCTCGGACCTGTTCCTGCTGGTCATCATCCTGACCGCCCCCAAAAGCAGCGATCGCGTCGAAGGAATTGGACTGGGCCATACCGGCTTGTGAAGATTGAGAGTTGTTAATACTGGACAAAATATTCACCTTGATTTTGCTTAATGGAGTGTGAAGCAAAACCTTTGTGGTACTCCGATACATTCAGTTCCACAGGGAGCTCATGTGGGAGCCGGGCTTGCCCGCGATGCAGGCACTCGGTCTGTCAGTCAGACTAAGGCGATGCCATCGCAGGCAAGCCACACAGGGTTTCAGTGTCGCCGTTGAACGTGTGGTGGATCAGTAGCGCCAATGCCCCGGCACCCATAACCACTGTCCGTTCCCCCAGCGATAGTGCCCCCGCACCCACTGATACCCCGGCGCCGGTGCCACCGGCACTACTTCAATCAACGGCGGCGGACGACGCGGATGAACAGGTTCGACAATACAACCGGACAACGCAGCCGCCATCAACGTGGCGGCCAGCGTGGCCTTGAATATGCGGGACATGGCACGGTTCCCCAATGAGACTGGCCTTCGCCTGAGTGGCGGGCCTACCCGGGTTAAACGCGGCCAACCGGGAAAATCCGTCGCCCGTCTCGGTGATTAATGCTCGTTCCCACGCTCTGCGTGGGTACGCATCCCGTGACGCTCTGCGTCACCACTGCGCAAGACTTGAACCTTGCTTCGCCAACTGGACGCAGAGCGTCCGGAGCGGCATTCCCACGCAGAGCGTGGGAACGATCTTCAGTGGCTCTTGGCGACCTTAATGCTCGTTCCCACGCTCTGCGTGGGCACGCATCCCGTGACGCTCCGCGTCACCACTGCGCAAGACTTGAACCTTGCTTCGCCAACTGGACGCAGAGCGTCCGGAGCGGCATTCCCACGCAGAGCGTGGGAACGATCTTCAGTGGCTCTTGGCGGCCTTGCCCTTCGCCTGCCCCTTCATATACAGCGCTTCCACCAACCGCTGGCGTTCATCCCGGGGCAAGGTGCTGGCGAACTGTGCAAGGGTGTTGTCCACCAGCGCCCGGAGCGCCATGTCCGCCTCCCGGGCCTTGCCCAGATCCGTCACCAACGCCGCACGATCCAGGGTCGGCGCCTCCAGTTGCTTGATCACGTCCAGCCGCGCCTCACGCCCGGCGAGCACCAGCGGCTGGCTGTCGGCGCGGTTCTGGCGCAGCAGTTGGCGCAATTCCTTGCGCCGCTCCGGCGGCAGCTTGACCATCGCCTGGCGCAGGCCATGCTGGTTCACCACCGCTTCGGCGGGCTTGGCATTGGCCAGCCAGTGGTACAGGCCACCGCCGACACCACCGATCAAAAACACGTTGAACAACACCGACACAACCAGCAGCGGCTTCAGGTACTTGGGTGACGGGGTCATTGCTCGCTTTCCTCGGCGTTGACGGTGAAGACGACGTCGGCGTCGCCCTGGTCGAAGACACTGGGCAGTACTTCAGGACCGAGCGTGGGCAGCGGTACGCTCAAGGACGCCACCAGGATGCCGGCGGCAATCCCGGCGATGCCCACGCCGACGAAGCCGGCGGGCGATAGCCAGCCGGCGTAGCGTGCCCAAAAGGACTGGCGCTGGGGGAACGACTGGCGAATCTGCCGCGCCAGCGCCGGGTCGACGGGCGCCAGTTGATAGGCGTCCAACTGGCCATCGAGCCATCGCGCCTGGTGCAGTACCTCGAGTGCGCCGGCATCGCCTGCGTCCAGCAGTGCCTGGGCCTGTGCCTGTTCGGCACGGGGCCAACGGTGCAGGTGGCCGCCGTAAGCCTCGGCCAGTTGGGCAAATCGTTCGGGCGTCATGGTTTTCCCCTTCCTGGGCGGGCGGGCCCGGGTGTGTCGTCAAGGTAACTGCGCAGGTTGCGCCGGGCCCGTGACAGCAAGCTCTCCAGTGCCTCGACGCTGATGTTCATCAGCGCCGCAGCGTCGATATTCGACAGCTCTTGATAGTACTGCAGCACAATCGCCTCGCGCTGGCGATCAGGCAGCGACGCCAGCGCCGCCGCCATATGCTCACTGCGGGCGGCGGCTTCCAGCTGTTCATCGGGGGCTGGCGCGCTGTCCAGCACTTCGTTCATGGCCTCGTCGTCGTGCAGTGGGCGCTCCTTGCGCCGACGCAAATGGTCATGGCACAGGTTGAGCACCACGCGGTGCAACCAGGTGTCGAAACGCGCTTCGCCGCTGCGCCAGCTCGCAGCCTGGCGCCAGATACGCAGGAAGCTTTCCTGGGCCACGTCCCTGGCCTCGTCGGCATCCCCGAGGATCCGACTGGCGAGCGCGAGCAAACGCGGCAGTTTGCGCGTCACCATTTCGTTGATGGCCGCCGGTTCGTTGTTACCGATGCGGGCCAACAGCTCAACGTCCGGATCAGTGTCTTTCAATAGGGCAAGTCTCGGTCCGGTGGCTAAGGGTCAGGTTGACGGGACGGTCAGCGGACCCAGTGCCCTTCGATCCAGTACCAGTTGGGGCCGCGTGATTCCCAGTGGCCGGGTTCCCAGCGGGCGTTGCGCATGACCGGCTGCCAATGGCCCGGCACCCACACATAGCCACGTCCTTGATAACGCCAATGCCCGCGGTCCCACACATAGCCGGGGCGCCCCATGGGAACCGCCTCGACACGCATCGGCGGAGGTGCATCGCGGATGATCACTTCGGTCTGGGCAAAGGTCGGCGTGCTGACCAGGGCGGCCAGTGCCAGCGGGATCAACAGGGCATAACGTAATTTGGCCAGCGGTCGTGCAAGTCTCATGACAACTCCTTCATCGGCGATCGCCAGTGATCGCAGCTGTAGGGTTGAACGGCGGGTGTCCGAATAATCCGTCGCGACAAAAACAACTTTTTTCGCGACCGTTCAGGACGGCAGACAGGGTCAGTATTGCGCAGGGTTTGCGGGGGGTTGATGAAATATACAAAAAGCTGCGACGGATTTGGCCAGGCGGTTGCGTTCAAGGGTTAACCGCTAGCAATCAGCAAGCACTTTTGTCGATTGGCAGCGTTCACTACCTTGAGGAAATCACCATGACCCGTCGAATTTCACTGCTGGTTGCCGCAGTCCTGCTCATGAACCTTGGCGGTTGCGTATTCCTGCCTGGCCACCGTGATCACTGCTGCTGGCGCGGTTACGGGGTGGTCACGACCCCGACAGCACAGGCCATTTCCTGAGCCTCTAGCTGACCGCCGCAAACCCTCTGCGCCCGGCCTTGATCTCGGTGCGCAGTTCGCCAATCAGGTTTGAGATGGAACGGATGCTGTCCAGACCCTGGGGCGACACGCGGGTCAGCAGCAGGTCGACGCGCCCGGACGCCGGGTCGAAGATATTGATGCGCAGCGAACCATCGCTGTTCAATGAACAGTCACAGGCGAGCGGCAGGAAACCGGACTCCATGATGTGGCGAAACTCGGCTATCGAGACCATGCGGGCACCCTTCGCTGGACCAGACTCGGTGGACGTGATCCGTCCAGGGTAGATGAGCTTTTTCAACCTGCCGGGGAATTCAGTCAAAAGTGATACCTGGTACTCAATTTGCCTGGAATCGCTGGCCGGCTGACGCCAGAAAAACCACACCGACACCTCTCATCCGATGCCGCGGGAAGCGCTTGATTCCTGGCGATGATGGCCAGATGCTATGGTCTTTTTACCGCCCTCAAGAGCATCCCCCATGAGCATCGAACCTCTGATCGAACCCGACAGTGCCGTGTACAAGACGTTGCTCGAATCCACCAAGGCCATCCCTTGGCGCATCGACTGGGCAACCATGACTTTCAGCTACATCGGCCCGCAGATCGAGGCGCTGCTGGGCTGGACGCCGCAGAGCTGGGCCACCGTCGATGACTGGGTGGAACGCATGCACCCGGACGACCGCGAATACGTGGTCAACTTCTGCGTCTCCCAGTCCCGCGCCGGGGTCGACCACGAAGCCGATTACCGGGCGCTGACCGCCAGCGGCGAGTACGTGTGGATTCGCGACGTCGTGCACGTGGAGCGAAAGGACGGCGAGGTGCAGGCGCTGATCGGCTTCATGTTCGATATCAGCGAGCGCAAGAAGACCGAGGAACACCTGATCCGCCTGCAAAAACAGTTGGAGGAATATTCGTTCCAGGACGGCCTCACCGGTATCGCCAACCGGCGCATGTTCGACACCGTGCTGGCGCGGGAATGGACCAGTGCCCAGCGCAGCCAGTTGCCGCTGTCGTTGATCCTGTTGGATATCGACTATTTCAAGCAGTACAACGACCTCTACGGGCATATCAAGGGTGATGAATGCCTGCGGCAAGTGGCGCATACGCTCTCCCGGGCAGCCAACCGGCCACGGGACTTCATCGCGCGTATCGGCGGTGAGGAGTTTGTGTGGTTGCTGCCGGAAACCGATGCCGAATCCGCCCGCCGTGTGGCCGAACGCTGCCTGCACCTGATCCGCCAGCAGCAGATCGAGCACGGGCATTCGGCGGTGTCGAACCTGCTGACATTGAGCCTGGGGGTGGGCACTTGCACGGTAAAGCCGGGCAGCGCGGCGCTGGCCTTTGTCGAAGCCGTCGACAAGTTGCTGTACCAGGCCAAGCGCAATGGCCGGATGCGCGCAGAGTTTGCCGACGTAGAGGATTGATACAACCCTCAAATCGCGGACAAAAAAAATCCCAAGTAGCTGATGGAGACTTGGGATTTAAAAATGCATAAACCGTGGGAGGTGAACGCCCGGCTATATTACCGAGCGGCAAAACTTGTAACAAGATAATTTTCAACCTTTCGTCGGATTAAAAAAGCGCTAAGTCATTCAATAACCACACATTTTTAATGGATCCGATTATTGGAAGTGCCACTTTTTGGTGCAATAACGCCCTGCATTAAACACACTTGCGCGGTTTAATTCCGCGATAAAAATAAGGTTATTGATTAGAAGTGCGTGGGCTTCTTCAAATAATGCTCAAACAGGTGTTTGCAGGGATCCACCAACACAAGTTCGTTCTGAGCCGTGCCGCGCGAAACGCTGGCTGCCTGGCGGCATAACGCCAGGCGCTCCGCCGCCTCTTCCCGCTGCCGGTCTACCTGGGCATTGAGCCGAACGAAATAGGCCCCCAACAACACTGCGACACACAGAACCCCGACGACAAAATAGCGGAAGGCGTTGGATTGAGGGGGTTCCAGCTCACTCATACACTCATTGCACCTTGTGTTTCTGATAGCGAACGTCGTCGCCCTCAGTCGTGCCGACCACCGACCAGCCAAGCCGTTGGTAAAAACCATTGGCCCGGATCTGTTGGCGCCCGTCAGTGGTCAGGAAGAGCGTGTCGTGGCGGTCGAACAGCGCCGCCTCCGCCACCGTCATCAGTTGGCGGCCCAACCCGAGGTTTTCGTGGGACGGCAACACAAACAGCGCGAACACCTCGCCTTCGGCAAGATCGACCATTGAAAACCCCACAGGCACACCGTCCACTTCGGCCAGCCACACACAGGGCGCTTCACCCATGCAGTCAGCGACGACCTGCGGGGTAATGCCCAGCTCAGCCATCTGCTCGCGGCTTAGATGGTTTTGCACCACCGCGGTGCGAATATCGAAAATAGCATTGATATCGCCCGGCGTTGCCAACCGTATAACCGTACCCATGTGCACCGCCTCCCGATGAGACGCTCAATTGTATGTAAATTGAAACACATCGGTTGTGTTGGATTTGTAAAACACTCAACGGATTGCGCGTTAATCCTGCTCACGCCGCCTGAACTGCCCCGGCGCGAGCCCGTGGGCCTTGCGAAAACACCGGGAAAAATAGGCCTCGTCGGTAAACCCGCAGCGGTGCGCAATTGCGCCGATCATCTGCGGGCTGTTGAGCAGCAGCGTGCGCGCCAGTTGCATGCGCCGGTCGAGCACCAATTGCGAGAAGGGTTTGCCGGTTTCCTTGCGCAACAGGTGGGTCAGGTAGTTGGGTGACAGAAAGGCTGCCGCCGCCGCATCGGTCAGGTTCAGCGACGGCTCGTGCAAATGCTCACGGATGTAGCCTTGCACCCGAGCCAGAGCGTCCTTGCGGCCACGGCGGGTGGCGTTGTTGGCGGCGAAGGCCTGGAGCGGTTCGGCGTACTGCTGGCATACCAGCCCGATCAGCTGGAACAGGTACCCCTTGAGCCGCTCCCGGGCGCCGAAGCTGCGGTGGGCGTCGAGGACGCGCATGTGTTCCAGCCAGGTTTTGACTTCCTCGAATGCAGCGTCTTCAAGGATAAAGTCCAGCTGTTCCTGGAAGCGGAACGGCGACAGTTCCGGGGCCTGGCCGATGGGAATGTCTTCCAGGTCCAGCGGGTCGCAGGTCAGTTGCGGCAGGAAAAAGCCCTGGCTGAAATTGATCAGCATGAAGTCGCCGTCTTCGGGATGGGGAATCACGTGCAGGCGATGGGGCAGGATAAAGGCCAGGGCCTTTTTCGGGAACGGGCGCACCGCGCCGCCGATGTGCTGCACGGTGTCGCCGCCCAGGTTGATCTGGATCTGGAAGTATTCGTGGCGATGGGGACTGGTCAGCGCCGCCCTGCCCCGCTTGTCGCGGATGTAGAAGTCGGAGCGGTCGCTGCGTTGTTCCATGCCATAGGTGGTGATGCGGGTGCCGGGCATACGTACTTCTCGGAGGGCCTGGGCACCACTGTAGCGTCAACCCTGGCCGAGGGTGAAGCTCAGCTCGGCCAGGCCGTCGATCCCGGCGGTCACCACATCGCCCGGCTGCAAGGCGCCGACGCCTGCCGGGGTGCCGGTGAAGATCAGGTCGCCAGCCTTCAATGCCACCGATTTGGAAGCGTGGCTGATCACCTCGCTGACCGACCAGATCTGGTCCGCCAGGTCGCCCACCTGGCGTTGCTCGCCATTGACCTTGAGCCAGATACGCCCGCTGACCGGATGGCCAACGGCGCTCACCGGCTGCAACGGGGTGCAGGGTGCCGATTCATCGAAGGCCTTGGCCCATTCCCACGGCCGCGACAGTTTTTTCGCCTGGGCCTGGAGGTCGCGGCGGGTCAGGTCGATGCCCAAGCCGTAACCCCAGATATGCGCAAAGGCGTGTTCCGGGGCGATGTCCACACCGCCTTTGCCGATGGCCACCACCAACTCGACTTCATGGTGCAGGTCGGCGGTCAATGGCGGATAGGCGATCACGCCCTCGGCAGGCACCACGGCATCCGCCGGTTTCATGAAAAAGAACGGCGGCTCGCGGTCGGGGTCGTGGCCCATTTCGCGGGCATGTTCGCTGTAGTTGCGCCCGACACAGAACACCCGACGCAGGGGGAAGCGCGCGTCGTCGCCGTGGATGGCGAGGGATGGAGTTTCGTTGGGAGTGATGACGTAGCGGGTCATGGCATGTGCCTCTTCGGTTACCTGGGGCCAGTATGCGGACTGGCCTCAGGGCGAAGTTGGACAGGCTTACGCAGATTTTGTACTGGGCGGTGCAATCATTTACGCGCCAGCTTGTAGCGCAAACAGTCCTGATAAAAACTCTGGCGAATCACCTCGGGCTTGACCCGCGAGCGGCTGTCGTAGGTCTGCTCGGTGATGCCCATGGCCATCATGTGCATCCAGGGCTTCTTGAACTGGTAGGTCTTGAGCTTCTGGCGCGCGGCGTACAGCGAGACGCCCGACAGCTTCAATTCCTGGGCCCGGGCTGCGGTGCCCGCGCCCCAGCTGCACATGTACTTGTCGTTGTCCCGCAGCTCCCGTGCCTCAACCGAAACCGCCCCGCCCGCCATTGCGCAGGCGATCAGCATGATTCCAACATTGCGCATTTGCATCCCGCCTAACCACCTGAAAATAAAAGCGATTTTGGCGAGAATTTTGTTACAAAGGGGCCAGCAAATTGCCTTCTCGATGATTTTTCCGGCAGGTACCAGGGCCAAGAGGCTACGCATGCCTTAAGGCCTTTTGCCACTATTTGTTGCCGACCTGCCAGTGTCTGACGATAATCGCCGCGCTCTCCCACACTCACGCAAGGAAACGCCGTGAAAAAGCTTCTACTGTTGACCCCATTGCTCGCGCTGCTGTTGCAAGGCTGCGGCGTCACCATGACGCAATACGAGCCGAACTTCGACAACGTCCAGGTCCTCAAGCACGCAGCGCCGCTGCAACCCGTCAGCAATGCCCAGGTGACGGCCGCGTCGGGCGAAGGCTCGTTGTCCGTACGTGCCAACCCGATCCGCTCGCCCAGTGGCAGCATCCCGGCGCATATCCAGGCTGCGATCACCCAGGAACTGCAACTCGCAGGCCTGCTGAACCCGCAAGCGGAACGTCATCTGCAAGTGCTGGTGGTGAAGAATTCGCTGTCGGCAGGCATGGGCTCCGGCCACGGCACGCTGGCCGCGCGGTTTACCCTGCTCAAGGGCAATGACGTGGTGTACGACGCGACCAAGGAAGTGAATCACACCTGGTCCAGTTCGTTCTTCGGGTTCATTGCGATCCCGAATGCCGCCAACGCCTACAACCCGATGGTGCGGGATTTGCTCAAGTCGTTGTACAGCGACCCGCTGTTCATCAAGGCGCTTAAGTAAGGCCCAGGCTGCGAGGGCGGGATCACCCTGCCCTCGCAGCTGTTTCAAACCTTCAGTTACGTGTCACGCCCGTGGCACGCCGGCATCCAGTGCCGAATACTTCAGGTTATTGCCGTCGACCATTTGCTTGAGCAGGGCATTGACCTGGCGGGTGAAGGTATCGGTCACCGCCTCTTTCGGCGTGTTGGCCATCAACGGGATAAACCAGATACCCATCCAGGTATTGATCGAGTCGTGGTTGGTGCCGGTGCTCAGCGCCTGGCCTTGTGGGTCCACCGACTCCAGCTTCATGGTGTACTGATCAGTACCCAGCGCCGGGATGATGGTGAAGGTAAAGCCGCTGATAAACGCCAGTGCCAGTTGGCCGCCACCCGGTGGATGGTTGTAGACCTTCAGGCGCAGGCTGTAATCCCCGGGCTGCTTCTGGAATTCATCCAGGGTCACGCGCCCGAACAGGCCGGAGTCGGTCAGGACTTTCTGCAGCTGTGGCTTGAGCATGTCCCGCGCTTGTGGAACTTCGGCAGCGGCGGCGTTTGTCGGCTCGCCCTGGTAGAACTTGAAGTCTACATAGACGTTCGGTTTGTTGGCGTAGCTGGCCTTCGATGGCAGCGTGACGGGGGCTACTTCGTCCTTCGTGAAGCTGGCGCAGCCGCCCATCGACAACGTGATCAGGGCCAACCCCAGCATTTTTCCAATGTGCATTACGACTTCCTTAGTGAATGGAGCGTCTCCATGGCCGGAGTTGCTGGGGGCGGATGATAAAGAGTGAGCACCGATGTTAAAAGGCCATCCTCCATAAAATAATCTGCCGATTACCACTGATACGTCGCGCTGGCCTGCACGGTGCGCTGTGAGCCATACCAGCACCACGAGTAGGAATAGCAGGACGCGACGTACTCTTTATTCGCCAGGTTGGTGGCGTTCACCGCCAGGCGCAGGTTGTCGCCCTGGCGGTTGATGTGCGGGATGTCGTAGTGCACCGCTGCGTCGAACAAGGTGTAGCCCGGTACCTTCAAGGTGTTGGCGGTATCGCCCCATGACGAACCGACATACCGCGCACCGGCCCCCACACCGAAGCCCTTCAACGTGCCGTCATGCAGGGTGTAATCCGCCCAGGCCGATGCGGTATGACGCGGTACGGCATAGGTGGTAGTGCCTTCGGCAGCCACGGCCGGGCCGACGCCGATGTCACTGATGGGCGCATAACGCACGGTGTTGTTGGACTTGCTGATGCGGTTATCCAGGTAGGCGTAGGCCGCCGTGATATCCAGGTTGTCGTTCAGGCTGGCCTTGCCTTCCAGTTCAAACCCGCGGGATTGCACCTCGCCGTCCTGGATCTGGCAGCGCGAGCCGTTGCACAGGTGGGAAGCGTCCGGATCCAGTGTCGGCACGTTGGTCTGGCGCAGGTCGAAGATGGCCGCCGTGATGAAGCTGTTGCTGCCCGGCGGCTGGTACTTGATGCCGATTTCGGTCTGCTTGCCTTCAGTCGGTTGGAACGTTGAGCCGCCGTAGCCCGTGCCGGATTGCGGCTGGAAGGATTCCGAATAGCTGACATACGGCGCCAAGCCATTATCGAACAGATAGACCAGGCCCAGGCGGCCAGTGAAGGCTTTGCTGTCCTGGCTGGATTTGGTCTTCTTCCGGGTCGTCATGGTCAGGGTGCTGTTGTCGGTGCTGGCCCAGTCATAACGCCCGCCCATCAACAACACCCACTTGTCCCACTTCATCTGCTCTTGCAGGTACACGCCAGTCTGCTCGCTGCGCGAGGTCGCGTCGCTGGTGTAGGCCGGTACCGGCACGGCCGCGCCGTAGACCGGGTCGAAAATATCCAGCGTAGGGCCTGCGGTGTAAACGCCGCTGCCCGACTTGGTGTCAGTGCTGGTGTTCTGGTAATCGGCGCCCATCAGCACGGTGTGCTGCAACGGGCCGGTGTCGAATTTGGCCTGCAACTGATTGTCGAGGGCGTAGGCGTCGATGTTCACGTCGCTGGCGGTGGTCGAGCGCCGGATGGTGCGGTAATCGCTCTCCAGGTAGTTGCTGTAGAGGCTGCGGTACTGCCCTTCGCTGCGCAGGTAGCGGGCATTTTGGCGCACGGTCCAGACATCGTTGAAGTGATGCTCGAAGGCGTAGCCGATGGAGTAATACTCACGGTCACTCTTCTCGAAGCTTTTCTCGCCGTCGTAGAAATCCACGTCGATCTTGCGCCCGGTCGGGCTGTGCAGCACCGAGCCCCAGGCCGGCATCGAACCGTAGGACGCGCCTTTGGGGTCCTTCTGGAAATGCCCGAGCAAGGTCAGCGACGTGTTGTCGTCCGGGCGCCAGGTGAAGGCGGTGGACAGGGATTGACGACGGGTTTCGGTGTGAGCGATCTGGCCGTCGGCATCGTCGAACAGGCCGGCGACACGGTAGGAATACACGCCTTGATCGTCCAGCGGGCCGCTCAAGTCAAAGGTGGTGCGCTTCTTGTTGAAGGTGCCGTACTCGACGCCGACTTCATGGAACGGCGTATCCAGCGGGCGCTTGCTGACCATGTTGATCACGCCGCTGGGGGTGCCCTGCCCGTACAGCACCGACGCCGGCCCGCGCAGCACTTCGACACGCTCCAGGTCGAAAGCGTCTTTTTGCGGCAAGGCATCCCGGCTCGAAGGCATGCGCAGGCCATCCAGGTAGGTTGCCGGGGTGAAGCCACGGATGGTCAACTGGTCGAGACGCGAGGCGGTGGAGCCACGGGTTTCCGGGATCACGGCGGCGCTGTAGCGCAGGATCTGGTTGAGGCTTTCGGCGTTCTGCGCGCGCATCTGGTCTTTGGTGACCACCGAGATCGACTGCGGGGTTTCGATCAGCGCGGTGTCGGTCTTGGTACCCGACAGGCTGCGGGTGGCCACGTAGCCAGACACCGGGCCGGTGGGGCTTTCCGACTGGTACGCGCCGCTGATGGTGGTGGCCTGCAACTCCATGGCGCCATCGGTGTGCGGGATGGCTTCGAGGCGGTAGCGGTTGTCGGCAATCTTCAGCGCTTGCAAGCCGCTGCCGGCCAACAATTGGCCCAGGGCGGCGTCGGTGCTGTACTGCCCGCTCAGGCCATTGCTGCGTTTGCCGCGGGTCAGGCTCGAATCAAAGGCCAATACCAGGCCCGCCTGTTCGGCGAGGCTGTTGAGGGCCTGGCTCAGGTCACCGGCGGGAATGGAGAACGCAGCGCTTTCAGCCGCGTAGGACGCTTGAACGGTCAGCAGGGGTACGGCGGCAAAAGCCATCGCCACTGAAAGGGCCAGTGGCGGTAAGGGACGAGCAAGGCGCGACATGAGAAGTCCTGGGAAATGGGGGTTCTATTAGTCATGACGGCCATGTCGGAAAATCGGGCATGAATGAGAGCAATTTTTATTCAGACGTTTTACAGCGGCTTGATCACCACCACCAAATCGGTGAAGTACTCGACCTTGATCGGCAGGTTATCTGCCAGTGACGCCAGGGCCGCGCCGGTGTCGTCGAGCTTGAATACTCCCGACACGCGCATCCCTTGCAGCGCCTGCGGGTCAAAGCGCACCAGGCCGTGACGGTAACCGGCGAGGGTTTGCAGCACCTCGCTCAGGGGTTGGTCGTCGACCTTGAGCAGGCCGCGGGTCCAGGCGTCCGGGTCGGCATTGCCGATGGGTTGCGGGTTGCTGGCGTGTCCGTCCTTGAGTGTGGACTTCTGCCCTGCCGGCACTTTCACGTCGCCTGCACTATCGCCTTTGACGGCCACGGTGGACTCGATCACGCTGACCACAGTCGAACCGTCCTCGGCCTTGCGCACCAGGAAACGCGTGCCCAACGCCGTGGCCGTGCCCTGGTCGGTGTGCACCACGAACGGCCGTTGCGCGTCCTTGGCCACCTCGACCCACATCTCGCCCTGCAACAGTTCGATCACCCGTTGGTGGCCGTCGAACTTCACGTCCAGCGCCGAGTTGCTGTTGAGCTGCACCTGGCTGCCGTCGGTCAGTGCCACCTGACGCCGTTCGCCGATGCTGGTGCGTTGGTCGGCCATCCACACCGGCAGCCGCTCAATCCCGGCCCAGCCGCACAGCAACACACCCAACAGCGCGACGGCCTGGGTGCCACGGGCGGCAAACCTTGGTTTTTGCGGGGCAAACGCGCGGTTCAGGGCAAGGCGCGCCGGGGCGGCGGGCAATGCGTCGAGGCTGCCCCATAGGCTGCGCATCCGTTCGATGGCGACTGCATGCCGTGGGTCGGCCTGGCACCAGGCATCGAATGCGGCACGGTCGGCTTCGGTCACGTGATCGTCGTGCAACAACGTCAGCCAACGGGCGGCTTCACTGATGATCTGCTCGGCACTCACGACAGCGGGTCCGCCCCGTGCAGGGTGTGATAGCAGTGCACCAGTGCGCTGGAGATGTAGTTCTTCACGGTGCTGGGTGACACCTGAAGTTGTGCGGCGATTTCGCTGTAGGTCAGCCCGTCGAGGCGGCTGAGCAGGAAGGCTTCGCGGGCCTTAGCGGGCAAGCCGGTGAGCATGTCGGCAATCCGCTCCAGGGCCTGGAGTGCCACATGCATGGCCGCCGGATCCGGCATACCGGCGTCTTCGCTCTGAATCGCCAGGGCTTCCATGTAGGCCTTCTCGATCCGCCGCCGCCGCGCACCATCAATCATCAAGCGCCCCGCCGTCGTCGCCAGGAAGGCCCGGGGTTCCTTGATGGTGTGGGGTTCGGCCAGCAGCAGGATGCGGATAAACGCGTCGTGGGCCAGGTCGGCGGCATGCTGTGAGCAGCCGAGCTTCTTGCGCAGCCAACCGTACAACCAGGAATGATGGTCGCTGTAGAGGGCGGTGAGGGTCTGCTGGCGACGGGCTATATCAGCCTTGGCTACAGGAAAGTCATGCATGCGCAAAAATTTCTCAAACAAGAAAGATTACCAATTGCGCAAACGATGACAGTAAAACGGAGGGGGAGCAAGGGGCTCGCTGATCGAAGCCGTGACGGTGATGGGTGGTTAACGGGATGCAGGTAGAGGGCAACTACCTTTTAACTGAAGCATTTACACTGCACTTAGTTAGAAACAGCAAAAGTCGACAGGCACTGGCGTACCTGCCAACTTAATGGACGCATGACAATTAATGACGAACGTGTAGCGCGCGACGGTTACTTGCAACCAATCCTCTGCGGAAGTTGCCCTTGCTTCGACTTAAGTGCAGTTTGTACCGCTTGGGGCAACTCACTCCAGAAGGTCAGCCCCGAACGCTGTTCAATCTGTTCGACTGTCGCACGATAGTCACAGAAGTTCGCACCCTTGGGGGTTTCCTGATTCATGATGAACGAGGCATAAAGTCCGTCTTGGGGCGACTTGCCCACGGAAACAATCTTCCAGTAGCCGCTGGGAATCGTGTGGACCTTGTTGGTCCCCGGCAAGGTGCCGATGAATTTCTCATACAGCGGGCCAGTCATCACGTACACCTCATCCACTGCCGCGTCCTGGCTCAGGTTGCGCTCCTGATCCTCCAGGCGTGCCCAAGGGCCCTGGTTCAAATCGGACTTTTGCGGGGTGATGTTGGACAGGTAATTGAGGGTCTGCCAATCGGAGACGCCCGCCATCGACGCCAGGTTTGCCTGGTGCCCACGGTCGACCTTGAGCGCCACGTTGGCGCCGTTATAGTCAACAGGGTCAAGGGTTTCACCCGCCGGAATGTCCGGGTCCGTCTGCCAGTTACGCGGGCGCCCGCTGGCCGGCGTGGACTTGGTGATCCGGTAAGCCACCCAGTTGGCGAACTTGGTCGACGCATTGTTATTGAGGCTGTAGGCCTGGCGATTCAACGTCAGCGGCCCACCTCCCGAAGGGCAGCCCTGGGAACAATTATCGACCGTGACGGCCTGCTCGAGCGGCGCCTGGATGGCGCGCTCCGGTGCCTGTGAAGGCGGGGTGCTGATACAGCCCGCCATCAGCGGCACCCACAACAACGCGACGTATTTGAACAATGCTTTCCTTTGCATGGTAATACTCCATTTACAGCAGATTAATTAAGTTTAAGGCGATAAAACAGGCGCAACGGGTCCCGACAGTGCAAAAGCCACTTCGTGATGAGATGACTACGCTATCAAGTTGATTGCTGACAGTTGGATAACTGTATTTGCGCGTAACGCGACATTCCATGTGCGTACACGCTTAAGTACCCACGCCAGTGGCGCAAGCAACTAACTGCTCATGAAAAATCATCTTTCGGTTGAGCAGGCTTTATCTTATACACGTAATTGTTACAAAAAAACCAGCGTTAAAATCAAAAAAATCAGCCCGTAAACCCGATCCAATGTGGGAGCCGGGCTTGCCCGCGATGCACGCGACTCGGTGTTTCAGTTACACCGAGGTGATGCTATCGCAGGCAAGCCAACTTCCCCCTTTGATCTTTGCTTGGCTGATTAACGCCAGCTCCAGGAAACCCCGGTGTACACGCCCATGCCATCTCCAGGCGTGGACCGCGCCACGTCCAGCCCCTTGTCGTCATAACCCGGCGTGACCGTATTGGCGTAGCGCTGGTTGGTCAGGTTGCGCAGGTCGACCCAGGCTTGCCAGTCGTGCTTCGGCGCGTCATACCCGACCGTCGCGCCAAGCAGCGTGTAGGCCGCCGCGTAGTAGGAATTGGCGTAGTCCACTGCCACCCGCGATGAGTGCTCGCCATTGAGGCTGGTGTAGAAACCGCTGGGATGGCTGTAGCGCAATTGCGCCTGATAATAGTGCTTGGGGATGCCCGGCAAGGTGTTGTCGCCGAAGCGGTCGTCGTTGCGGTAGTGGAAGTCGCTGTAGGTGTAGGCCTGGCGCAAGGCAAGCTGGCCGGTGCGGCCGCCATCCCACAGTAGGCTGATCAGGCTCAGTTCCACGCCTTGGTGCACCGTGGGGCTGGCATTGGATTCGGCGATGATTGCCGAGGTGGTGGAGGTCGCAGCTTGGGTTTCGACGCTGAGCAGTTCGTGGCGTACTTCGGAACGGTACAGCGCCAGGTCCCACTGGCCGAACCATTCTTCACCGCGGCCGCCGATTTCCAGGGTGGTTGCGGTCTGGTTTTTCAGCTTCACGCCTTCGCGCTGCAGCCCACTCGCCGGGCCGCTGTTGGCCGGAAAATACTTGTTGGAACCCCAGATCATCGACCACGCATGAGGCGGCTCAACCGAGCGGCTCAGGTTGCCATACACCTGCAGTTGCGGGCTGAAGTCATAACGCAAGCCAACCCGTGGCGCGTAATCCCAATCGTGCTGGCTGACCGGCGTGTGGGTTTCCGGATAGCTGACTTCGGTTTCACGGCGGGTGTAGATCGCCGCCAACCCGGTGGTCAGCCAAAGGTCCGGCACCAGCTCCAGGTCGTTGCCGATTTGCAGCACGGTGTCGGAACCCAGGTAGCTGTAATCGCGGGTCTTGGTGCCGGGTGCATAAAAGGCGGTATTGCCGGTCGGGATCCGCACGAATTCCGAGCCGCCGTTGTTAGGCATCGACTGAGTCGTGCGCAAACCGATAGTGGTCTTGCTGTCGCGCCCGAACAACGTGTCCTGGCGGATGTAGTTCAGAGTGCCGCTGACGTCGGTGTAGGCGACCTTGAGACGGTTGGTGCCCTCGCGCAGGTCCATTGGATAGTCGTGATACGCCAGCCCGACCTCGACCCGGGCGTTGTCGTCCAGGTGCAGGGTGGTTTTGTTGGCGATCCAGGTCGAGCCCGGTTGCAGGCGCTTGGAGTCCCGCGTCACGTTGAGGCTGGCGGCGGCGCGTGGGTCGTGGCTGATCTGGTCGCGGGTCAGCTTGCCGGGGGAATCGTTGTCGGTTTCGCGGTAGCGGAAGTAGAAGCGGGTTTCCAGGTCGGGGTTGAAGCGGTAGCCGAAGTTGGCCGCCATGCCCTTGCCGCTGCCGGCGCTGTGGTTCTGGAAACCGTCGTAGTGCGAATCGGTGAGGCTGATGTAGTAGTCGGCATCCCCCAGCACCTGCCCCGAGCTGATTTCCCGTTGGGCGTAGCCATGGCTGCCGGCTTCGTAGCGCACTTGCAGCTTGGGGGCGTCGTAGCCGGTGTGGGTGACGTAGTTGACCGCACCGCCCAGGGCCAATGCGCCCTGGTCAAAACCATTGGCGCCGCGCAGCACTTCAACGCGGCTGAGCCACAACGGGTCCTTGAGTTCGTAGGGCGTGCCGCCCGGGCCGGTCAGCGGTAGGCCGTCAAAGGTTTCGTACAGGCCGGACGCGTGGGCGCCGGGGCCCCGGTTGATGCCCGAACCACGAATGGAAAGCTTCACCCCTTCGTTGTTCGCGGCCTTGGCGTACACGCCGGCCTGGTACTTGAACACGTCCTCGTTGGTGCTGACCCGTCCCTGGTCGACGCTGCCCATGTCGATGTAGTTGGTGGCGCCGGGCACGCTCTTGAGCTGGACCTGGGCCAGTTCATCAGCGCTGAGTTCGGCGCTACTGACTTCGACGGGAGCCAGTTGCAGCGTGTCGTCGGCCTGGGTGACAGGGCTGAAGCTCAGGGCGGCGCCAAAGCCCAGCAAGGGCCAGGTTTTTCGGGCGGGGAACGGAAACGCGGGGGGCATGGGGGTAAATCCTTGGAATTCGTTTTTGCGGCGAACTTGGCCCAATGGGAAGCCTGTGAAGCCCGACGGGTCACCACTGATGGACGTACAGGCGCCCATCGGCGTTAAGTCCAAAATCGAATTACCAAATGCAAACTCAGTATTTATGGAAATAAGCGCCACGAATTACTGTAGGGCCATTGAGTCCCCAGAGATTTACGTCATGCAAACATCCGCCACCGTCATCGATTTCACCCTCCACCGCAAACGCCGCCAGGCTCGCGCAGCGGCTGAACTGATGTGGGCGATGTACGCGGCACGGGCCGGGGTCGCGGTGTTTACCGCACACGTCACCACCTCCAGCGATACCCGCCGGGCGTGAGGCCATGAATTTCCTGCACGCGCTTCCCGAAGTGCCCGACCTCCCCTCCAAACCCAAGGATTGCAACAGCGGCGACGATGACGCCATCGGCCAGTGCGTCGCGCAGAACCTGCAACGCCTGCGCAGTAAACGCTACCTGTCGCTGGACGCCCTGGCGCGCAATTGCGGCGTGAGCCGGGCGATGCTGGCGCAGATTGAATCCGGGCGCAGCGTGCCGTCGATCAAAGTGCTGTGCAAGATTGCCAAAGGCTTGAAAGTCTCGGTGGCCGCCTTCCTGGAAAACCGTGCGTTCGAAGGGGTTGAACTGCTGCCGGCACAACAGAGCAAACGCTTGGTGAGTGCCGACGGCAGCTTCATCAGCCGTGCGCTGTTTCCCTACGATATGGCGCGCCAGTCGGAGTTCTACGAGATACGCCTGAAGGCACTCGGCGAAGAAGTTTCTGAAGGTCACGGGCCGGGGATTCAAGAAAATCTGGTGGTGGCCCAGGGCGTGCTGGAAGTCAGCGTCAACGACGAGCGTTACCTGCTGTCCACCGGTGATTCGATCCTGTTCTACGCCGACCAGCCCCACCGCTACCGCAACCCGGCAGACAGTGAGGCGGTGGCATTCCTGGTGATCACTTACCCGGAACGCCTGGACTGAAACGCAAAAAGCCCCGGCACTCGCCGGGGCTTTTCGATTTCACGCCAAACGAATCAGCAGGTGCAGCACATCATCGGCATGCCGTTGCAGCTCATCATCATCGGCATGGCGCAGTGGTTCATCATCTTCATCATCAGCATGCAGCAGTTGTTCATCATGTCCATGCTCATGCCAGGCATCGGCATCATGGTGCAGGTCATGCAGTCGGCTTCCATCTTGCATTCCATGACGCACTTCATCATCGGCATAGGCATGCCCATCGGCATCATCATCGGCATGTTCAGGGTGGACATGCTGTTCATCATCGCCATGCCGTCTTGCGACATGCACATCATCGACATGTTGGCGCACTGCATCATCATCGGCATGCCGCAGTTCATCATCATCGCCATCATTTCGGCGTTGTTCTTGAACATCGCCATGTCCATGCCGGCGGCCGGCTTCATGGTGCACATCATGGCCTCGTCGGTCATCGTGCAGGTCATGGTGGCCATCATCATTGGCATGCCCATCATCGGCATCATTGGCATCGCGTTGTTCATTGGCATCTGCATGGCGTTCATCATGTTCGAAACTCCGTAATCGACAGGAAATGAGTAAATTCTGGGGCCGATTCTAGAGATGCGACGCAACGGCGCAAGGCGTTGGCCCAGCAGCAGAAATGGACGTTGCATAGGGGTTTATCGGAGCGAGACAGCCGATAATTCCGCGATGACAGATTTAGTCACGCGATCACGCCGACCCGCTCCGTTATCAGGGCCGAACCGGCGTGATGGATATGCAATTGGGGAATGGCCTCCAATCATAAGGAAATAAACGATCTAACCAGCGTGAAAATACCGGTTTGCCGGACGCGGCAGCCCGAGGTTTTCCCGCAGGGTAGAGCCTTCGTACTCCCGCCGGAAGATCCCGCGCCCCTGTAACTCGGGCACCACCTTGGCGACAAAATCATCAAGCCCGCCCGGCAGCCACGGGAACATGATGTTGAAGCCATCGCTGCCCTCTTCTTCCAGCCACTGCTGCATCTCGTCGGCAATGCTGCGGGCCGTGCCGACAAACGACAAGCCCGCATACCCGCCAAGGCGTTGGGCCAATTGGCGCACCGTCAACTGCTCGCGGTCAGCCAACGCCAGTACCCGCTCGCGAGCGCTTTGGCTGGCGTTGGTTTGGGGAATCGCCGGGAGGTATTGGTCGGGATCAAACTTCGTCGCGTCTGTACCCAGCGCTATGGACAGCGAGGCCATCGCGCTTTCGTAATGCACCAGGCTGTCGAGGTGTGCACGAATCCGCCGCGCGTCTTCCAGCGTATCGCCGACCACCACAAACGCCCCGGGCAGAATCTTCAGGTGGTCGGGATGCCGACCGACCGCCAGCATCCGGCGCTTGATATCCCCATAGAACTTGCGCCCTTCTTCCAGGGTGCCCGGCGCGACAAAAATCACCTCGGCGGTTTCCGCCGCCAGCTGACGCCCGGGTTCCGAGGCACCGGCCTGCACGATCACCGGCCAGCCCTGCACCGGCCGCGCAATGTGCAGCGGGCCGCGCACGTTGAGGTAGCGACCGTGATGGTTGAGGGTGTGCAGTTTGTCCGGGTCGAAGTACACGCCGCTGTCAGCATCGCGAATGAAGGCATCATCGGCCCAACTGTCCCAGAGCCCGGTCACCACATCGTAGAATTCCCGCGCACGGGCGTAGCGCTCGTCGTGATCATAGGCCTGTTCCAGGCCGAAATTCTGCGCGGCATCCGGGTTGGCGGTGGTGACGATATTCCAACCCGCGCGGCCGTTGCTCAGGTGATCCAGCGACGCAAAGCGACGGGCGATGTGGAACGGTTCGTCGTAGGTGGTCGAGGCCGTGGCCACCAGGCCGATGTGCTCGGTGGCTTGGCTCAGGGCCGACAACAAGGTGAACGGTTCGAACGACGTGGCGGTGTGGCTGCGTTTCAACGCGTCGATGGGCATGTTGAGCAAGGCCAGGTGGTCGGCCATGAAGAAGGCATCGAAACGCGCCTTCTCCAGGGTTTGGGCAAAAGCCTTGAGGTGCGTGAAGTTGAAGTTGGCGTCACGGTAAGCGCCGGGATAGCGCCAGGCGCCGGTGTGGATGCTGACCGGGCGCATGAACGCGCCCAGTTTCAGTTGGCGTGGAGTGGTCATGGAAAGCCCCTGATCGAGAGGGGCTCAGCATCGGATGCGCGAACGGCGTCTGTCTAATAACGAAAGGATCTGGCTTATGCCTGCGCGGACTGGCTGTTGTAGTCCGCCAAAAACGCGTCGGAGGCGATATGGTCTGCCATGGCCCGCAACTGCGCGGCCGAATCATGCCCCAGCACCTCCTCCACCCGGTTGTTGGCAGACGCCCAGAACACCAGGGCCTCATTGAACAGCGCTTCGCCCTTGGGCGTGAGCACACAGCGCTTGGTGCGCTTGTCCAAGGCATCCGGACGCAGCTCGACGATCCCGTCACGCACCAGCGGCTTCATGGCATGGGTCAGCGCCGACATCAGGATCGCCAGGCGTCCGGCCAGCTCCTGCAACGTCGGGCCCGCCTGCTCGTCGACCGCCGCCAATCGGGCGATTTCACCCAGCAAGCCGACCTGTGTGGCCTTCAGGCCAATCGGTGCCAGTGCTTCGTCATACAGTTGGCCCAGTCGCCTGGCGGCACGGCGCAGTGCGTTGTTGGTGCACGCCACATCGCCGAGCAGACTCAAAAGGTCGGTGCGAGCATCAGGCTTGTCAGTCTTCTCAATGGGCATTTTCAGCTCCTCCATGCCTCTAGAATGATTGAGTACTAAACCATTGACAAGGACAAACGCCAAGCCTATAACTTGAGCCCTCAACAATATTGGTTGAGTACTCATCTATTGGAGCCGTTCATGTCGACCCCCGCTTCCACAAAAATTGCCCTCATCACTGGCGCGTCTTCCGGTATTGGCGCTGTGTATGCCGACCGATTGGCGGCTCGCGGCTACGATTTGATCCTGGTCGCCCGTCGCGAAGACCGCCTCAAAGCCCTGGCGGCGAAGATCACTCAAGCCCACGGGCGCCAGGTCCAGACCCTCGGCGCCGACCTGGTTAACCCCGCCGACCTCGCCCGTGTCGAAAGCCTGCTCGCCAGTAACCCGGCAATCCACGTGCTGGTGAATAACGCCGGCCTGGCCCGCCTGCACCCGCTGGCTCAATCCTCGGTCGAAGATTCCATGACCCAGATCGCCCTGAACATCACCGCCCTCACCCGCCTGACCCACGCGGCGCTGCCGGGCATGCTCGTGCGCAATGAAGGTGTGATCATCAACGTGGCGTCAGTGTTGGGCGTGCACTCGCTGCCGGTCAGTTCCGTGTACAGCGGCACCAAGAGCTATGTCCTGGCATTCAGCCGTGGCTTGCAATCGGAACTGGCGGAAACCGGTGTGAAGGTGCAGATCGTGTTGCCGGCCTCCACCGCTACCGAGATCTGGGACGCGTCGGGCATTCCGCTTTCCGCCCTGCAACAAGAGTCGGTCATGACCACCGAACATCTGGTGGACGCGGCACTGGCCGGGCTGGATCAGGGCGAGACGATCACCTGGCCTTCGGTGGCCGATGGTTCGCTGTGGGATACCTATGACGCGGCGCGTGGTGCGTTGTTTGCGGCAACGCAGACGGGTAAGCCGGCGCCCCGGTACGGGATTGTCTGAGGCGTCAACCGGTCTTATTGAATACCGATGGAAAAACGCCGCACAGTCTGCTCCTCACGGGGCAGGCTGATGTCGCCTTCGTAGGTGCACTCGCGGCCGGTGCAGCTGTTTTCCACGGTCACGGGCGCAACGCTTTTGACCGGGAAGCGCGGCTTGGGCTCAGCCTGCGGCGTGAGGGGGACAGCGCTGAGGATCGGTGCCTCGTAGGTCAGGTCCAGGTTGGATGCGTGGGCCGGGGTGGCCAGAACGGCGAGCAGTGCGCTCGCCATGACAGTCCTTGTAAACAACATCGAAATCTTTCCGGGCAGCAAAAAATGAAGGGCCAATGATAAACCCTTGAGCCACCGGGTTGAAGTCAGCGTACCTGCACCGCCGGTTCCAGCACCAATACGTTGGAGGGGCCCGCACGGAATGTCGGGTTGTGCTTGGCGGCTTCCAGCATGTGAGGAACTGCGTGGTGATCCTTCAGCGCCGCCTTTGAAGCCCACGTCTCGATCAACACGAAACTGTCGCTGTTGCCCTCAACCGGATGCAGGTCGTACTGGATGCAACCCGCCTCAGCCCGCACCAGCGGCGCCAGTCTGGCAAACGCGGCCAACTGGTCCGCCCCCCGCCCAGGCTGGGTATTAATGATGACGACAAGCCGCACTTCATCGGACATAAACCGCACCGTTATCGATAAGGAAATTGAGTGGCCACAGTAAGGGATGCCATTCTCTGGCGCTATGAAAAATCTATCAGTAAGCTACTTTCACTGAATGGATTGAGTCAGCACTCAACCCCCTCCCCCTTTTCTGCACCCGGCGATAACCACGTGATCGAAGTAACCGAAGTTTCCATTGCCCAACTGCGCGCTGCGCTCGAGTCCGGCCAGACCACGGCAGTTGAGTTGGTAGAGGCCTACCTCGCCAGGATCGACGCCTACGACGCGCCCAACACCGCCACTGCCCTCAACGCCGTGGTGGTGCGCAACCCTCAAGCACTGGAGGAAGCGCGCGCTTGCGATGCACGTCGGGCCAGCGGCAAAACCCTGGGCCCGCTCGACGGCATTCCCTATACCGCCAAAGACAGCTACCTGGTCAAAGGCCTCACCGCCGCCTCCGGCAGCCCGGCTTTCGCGAACCTGATTGCCTACCGCGACGCGTTCACCATTGAGCGGCTGCGCGCCGCCGGCGCCATTTGCCTGGGCAAGACCAACATGCCGCCCATGGCCAACGGTGGCATGCAGCGCGGAGTGTATGGCCGGGCCGAGAGCCCGTACAACGCCGACTACCTGACCGCGCCGTTCGCGTCCGGCTCCTCCAACGGCGCCGGCACGGCCACTGCGGCGAGCTTCGCGGCATTTGGCCTGGCGGAAGAGACCTGGTCCAGCGGGCGCGGCCCGGCCTCCAACAATGGCCTGTGTGCCTACACCCCGTCCCGTGGCGTGATCTCGGTACGCGGCAACTGGCCGCTGACCCCGACCATGGACGTGGTCGTGCCCTACGCCCGCACCATGGCCGACCTGCTTGAAGTGCTCGACGTCGTGGTCGCAGAAGACCCCGACACGCGCGGCGACCTGTGGCGGATGCAACCCTGGGTGCCGATCCCCAGCGTCGCCTCGGTACGCCCGCAGTCCTACGCAGACCTGGCCGCGACCGGCGATGCACTCGCCGGCAAACGCTTCGGCGTGCCACGCATGTACATCAACGCCGACCCTGAGGCAGGCACCAGCAACGAGCCGGGAATCGGCGGCCCTACTGGCCAGCAAATCAAAACCCGCGCCTCGGTGATTGACCTCTGGGAAGCCGCGCGCATGGCACTCGAAGCGGCCGGTGCAGAAGTGGTCGAGGTGGATTTCCCGCTGGTTTCCAATTGCGAAGGCGATCGCCCGGGCGCACCGAAAGTGTTTACCCGAGGCCTGGTGTCGAAAGAATTCCTCCACGACGAATTGTGGGAACTGTCGGCCTGGGCGTTCGATGATTTCCTGCGCGCCAACAACGACCCTGCGTTGAACCGCCTGGCCGATGTCGACGGCCCGAACATCTTCCCCCACGACCCCGGCACCCTGCCCAACCGCGAAGACGACTTGGCCGCCGGTATGGACGAATACGTGCGCATGGCCGAGCGCGGCATCACGCCGTGGGACAAGATCAGCACCGTGCCCGATGGCCTACGCGGCCTGGAACAAACTCGGCGCATCGACCTTGAAGACTGGATGGATAAGCTGGGGCTGGATGCGGTGATTTTCCCGACCGTCGCCGACGTAGGCCCGGCGGATGCGGATGTGAATCCCGCGTCGGCGGATATCGCGTGGAGCAACGGTGTATGGGTGGCCAACGGTAACCTCGCCATCCGCCATTTGGGCGTGCCGACAGTGACGGTGCCCATGGGTGTCATGGCGGACATCGGCATGCCGGTGGGGCTGACCTTTGCCGGGCGGGCTTATGACGACTCGGCGTTGCTGCGATTGGCGTCGGCGTATGAGGCGACGGGGAGCAAGCGCCGGGTGCCACCGCGTACGCCGGTGCTGGTGGCTCGTCAGGCCTGATCGGTTTCGCTGCTGATTTTGCGCATCAACCGATCGGCTTCCGACCCGGGTTCAAATCGAAAGCCGTTCATCTCATCGAGGAGCAGGCAGTCGCTGATGGCCTCCCACAGCTGCGCCTGGGTCGGCTTGTTGCGCAGCAGAATATACGAGAGCAAAAGTCGCTCGATGGGAACGCCTCGATTGGAGGCGGTTTCAATGATTGCCAGCAGGATAAAGCGCAGTCGAACTTCCCGCTCCGTGGGCCATACCGTTTTTCGCTTACCCAATGCCGGGCCTCAGTGTCAGGAAAAGCGTGAGGCTATGGCCGCGAGGGGTAGTGTTTCAAGCGCTGCATGGGAAGAAAGCCCTACTCCTACGGAAAACAGGGAAAGGGCTTACGAAATCCCCCCAGCGATCAACAGCCTTTTACCCGCGCTTACCCATCAACGGATCACTGATACTGTGCGCCCCCGTCTCGATGCGCCCCGCCACGCGCCGTACCCAACCATGCTCGTCACGTAGCTTGAAGTCATACCAGCCCCCATTCGGCTGGCAGGAGAACGTCCGTTGCACGGTACTGCCGCCCGCAATCTCAAGCAGCCAAGGCCCCTGTTTGGTGTAAGAGCAACGCTCGATGGTGATTGAGGCAGCATGCTTGCCGGGGTTGGCCAGGGTCAGCAACAAGCTGTCGCCGTGATACGCCAGGGATAACTCGGGCTCGCGACGCTGCAGGTGCCCTTTGAACGACCTGTGGAACCCATTCGGCCCCAACAGCCAGAGCTTGTAGGCCCCCGCGACTTGCCAGCTGTCGCTGAGGTGTTTGCCCGCTTCCACCGTGTAGCGGCGCGGGACCTCGTCCAGGTGCAAGCGATCGTAGACATGGAAGACCGCGCCTTGTTCGCCATTGTTGAAGAAGTCCAGGCTCACTGAGCTGGCGCGACGATCAACCGAGCTTTCGACGTTCAACTGGTACGGCAGCGCTCGGGATGGCCGCGCCATTCGCGCCTGGAACGGTGCCTGTTGCTGGCCCTCGGTTGGCAGGGCGACCTGGGGCAGTTGCTCCTGGCGTTGACGCAGGGAGTCGGCCGCCTGGCGACTGATGGTGTGCAGCGGCGGCAAGGTCTCGGTGTTGGGGTTGACGAAGTTGAAGGCGGAGGTGAGGTCGCCGCAGACGGCACGGCGCCAGGCGCTGATATTGGGTTCGCGTACGTGGAAGCGCTTTTCCAGAAATTGCAGCACCGAGGTGTGATCAAACGCCTGGGAGTTGACCCAACCACCACGGCTCCACGGCGACAGCACCAGCATCGGTACCCGCGGGCCGGGCCCGTACACGCCGCCGTCGGGCGCGGGTTGCTGGCTAGAACCGGGGGGCGCCGGGTGGGTGAAGATCTCGCTGTCGAACTTTACCGTGGACTTGCCGGCAAAGCTGCCGTCCAGGCGCTTGGATGGGGCTGATGGCGACGGCACGTGGTCGAAGAAACCGTCGTTTTCATCGTAGTTGACCAGCAGTACCGTCTTGCTCCAAACGTCCGGGTTGGCGGTCAGCGCCTTGAGGATTTCCTGGGTGAACCAGCCACCCTGCACCGGGCTGGAAGGCCCTGGGTGTTCGGAATAATCGGCCGGGGCCACCAGCCAACTGACCTGGGGCAGGCGCCCGTCGTTCACGTCTTTGCGAAAGCCCTGGATGATCGCCTCAAGGTCGCTGCCGCTGACCGCCGGCAGGGTGTTGCCATTGCCTTTGTATAACGGCACGCGGGCGTTCAATTGATCGCTGTAGGGCACAAAGTCCTTGAAGTCTTTCGGTGGCACGGCGGGGTTGCCGGCCGCGACGCTGGCCGCGCGAAACTGACGAAACCCGGCCAAGGGGTTGTCGCCAAAGTTATCCGGCAAGTACTGGTAAACCTTCCAGCTCACGCCCGCTTCTCCCAGGCGCTCGGGATAGGTTTTCCAGGTGTAGCCCACGCTCACGGCACCGGGGCCGTCCCATTCGTTGACCACCGCCGCCACATTCGCGCCGGTGGGGCCGTTGGTGCCGGTCCAGTGGAACAGCCGATTGGGATTGGTGCCGGCGTGCACCGAACAATGGTAGGCATCGCACACGGTAAAGGTGTTGGCCAGGGCGAACTGGAACGGCACTTCCTGCTCGCGGTAGTAGCCCATCGAGGTGGGCGTCTTGTACGTCGGCCAGGCATTCATTCGGCCACTGCCCCACGCGGCGTGCTCATCGATCCAGGAGTGGGGCGTGCCACTCACCCGCTGTGCGTTGCCACGGGAACTGTCCAGGTGATAGGGCAAAATCCGCCGCCCGACGCCCTGCTGCTCCCACACCCGATGCCCACCCTGCAGTGGAATGGTGAAGCGGTCACTGAACCCGCGCACGCCGGGCAAGGTACCGAAGTAATGATCGAATGAGCGGTTTTCCTGCATCAGGATCACCACATGTTCGACGTCCATGAGGGTGCCGGTGCGGTTGTTGGCGGGGATCGCCAAGGCCTGGCGAATGGAGTCGGGCAACAGGGTGTAGGCGGATCCGATGGCAGCTGCCTGCAGCAACTTTCTGCGCGTAAGAGTCGGCATAAGACGATTCAATCCCTTGAGGTTCTGGAGCGAGGCTCAGGACAAAATAGGCACTCAAGGCGACAAAGAAATGACATCGCGCGAATCGCGCTCGAGCTGCCCCACCTGATACTCCCTCGGCGTACACCCGAACTCGCGCTTGAACACCGTGTGCAGGTACTGCGCCGATTTGAACCCGCAGTCGTAGGCAATATCAGCAATGCCGGCCCCGGTCTTTTCCAGGCTCGCCACCGCCGCCGCGAGTTTGAAGCGCAGGATTTCGTCGTGGACGCTGCGGTTCAGTTCGCTGCGAAAATGCGCTTCCAGGGACGACCGCGACACACCGACGTAGTTGGCGACCTGGGCGGTCTTGATGCCCTGGCAGGCGTACTGGCGAATGAAGTGCAGCGCCTGCATCACGTAGGGATGGCCGAGGGGTTGGTGCAGGCTTGAGGTCTGCACGTTGACCGCCTCCGGCGGCACCAGGATCTGGCTGCCCGCCGAGGGCATGCCGTGCAACATCTGGTGCAGCAAGCGCGCGGCAGTGCGGCCCATTTTTTCGGTGCCCTGGATCACCGAGCTCAGCGGTACGCGGGTCAGGGTGCGGGTCAGCGGGTCGTTGTCGATGCCGATCAGTGCCACTTGCTCCGGCACCGGGATCCCGGCGGTGAGGCAGGCTTGCAGCAACTGCCGGGCACGGGCGTCGCTGACTGCAATGATGCCGATGGGCTTGGGCAGGCTGTGCAACCAGGCGATCTGCTGCTCCACCGCCGAGTCCCACAGCGGAGCACTGGTGCCCAGCCCGCGATACACCTCCACGGGCAGGCCATCGCGCTCCAGCAAACGGCGGAAAGCTTTTTCGCGCTCCTGGGCCCAGCGGTTGATATCGGCCTGCGGCAAGCTGAAACAGGCGAAACGCGTCAACCCGGCTTCGATCAGGTGTTCATACGCCAGCTTGATCAGGGCGAAATTGTCGGTGGCCACGTACGGAATATGCCGTGGGTAAGCCCGCTCATCTTCGTAGGACCCGCCCACCGCCACCACCGGCACATGCACACCCGCCAACGCCGGGCCCATCGCCGGGTCATCGAAGTCGGCAATGATCCCGTCACCATGCCAACGCTCGATACCCTTGAGCCGGCAGACGAAGTCCTCCTCCAGAAACAAATCCCACGACACCCGCGTGCTGCTCAGGTAGTTGCCGATCCCGGTGATGATGCCGCGATCGTAGATCTTGTTACCGTTGAACAGCAGGGCAATCCGGTGCACAGGCGGGACGGTTTTCACAGGGGCGGCTCCATGGGAGGTGTCGATCAACTATGCACCCAAAACTACTCAAAATCGAACCCGGCTCTGGTGATTTTCATAATCGGTTGGCCGGGGGCCGTTGCTAGTATCGAGGCAAGGTTAACGTGCACTCATAACAACAAGGATCTGGCGATGCCCTACTTTCCCGCTGTCGATAAAATCCTTTACGAAGGCCCGCAAAGCGACTCCCCCCTGGCCTTCCGGCACTACGATGCAAACAAGCTGATCCTCGGCAAACCGATGCGCGAGCACCTGCGGATGGCCGCGTGTTATTGGCACAATTTCGTCTGGCCCGGCAGTGACATGTTCGGTTCCGGCACCTTCCAGCGGCCCTGGCAGCAACCGGGGGAAGCCATGCAAGTGGCACGCGGCAAGGCCGACGCAGCGTTCGAGTTTTTCTCCAAGCTGGGCATCGACTACTACAGCTTCCACGACACCGACGTCGCCCCCGAAGGCGCAAGTCTGGCGGAGTACCGCAACCACTTCGCGCAAATGGTCGACGAACTCGAACGCCATCAGGAAGAGACCGGCATCCAGCTGCTGTGGGGCACGGCCAACTGCTTCAGCAACCCGCGCTTTGCCGCCGGTGCCGCGAGCAATCCCAACCCCGAGGTGTTTGCCTATGCGGCGGCCCAGGTGTTCAGCGCGATGAATGCCACCCACCGTCTCAAGGGCTCCAGCTATGTATTGTGGGGCGGCCGCGAAGGCTACGAGACCCTGCTCAATACCGACCTCAAGCGCGAGCGCGAGCAACTCGGGCGCTTTATGCGCATGGTGGTCGAGCACAAATACAAGATCGGCTTCACCGGCGAGCTGTTTATCGAGCCCAAGCCACAGGAGCCGACCAAGCACCAATACGACTACGACAGCGCCACCGTGTTTGGCTTCCTGCATCAGTTCGGCCTGGAGAAAGAGATCAAGGTCAACATCGAGGCCAACCACGCCACCCTCGCCGGCCACAGCTTTCACCATGAGATCGCCACCGCCGCGTCCCTGGGGATTTTCGGCAGTATCGACGCCAACCGCGGCGACCCCCAGAACGGCTGGGACACCGACCAGTTCCCCAACAGCGTCGAGGAACTGACCCTGGTCACCTACGAGGTACTCAAGGCCGGTGGTTTCAAAGGCGGCGGCTACAACTTCGACTCCAAGGTGCGCCGCCAAAGCCTCGATGAAGTGGACCTGTTCCATGGTCACGTGGCCGCCATGGACGTGCTGGCGCTGTCCCTGGAACGTGCAGCCGCCATGGTCCAGAACGATGCCCTCGAGCAGTTCAAGGCCCAGCGTTATGCCGGCTGGGACCAATCCTTCGGGCGCGCCGTACTCGGCGGGGACTTCAGCCTGGAATCGCTGGCCGAGCATGCCTTCAGCCACCAACTCAACCCTCAAGCGGTAAGCGGCCGCCAGGAGATGCTCGAAGGCGTGGTGAATCGCTTTATCTATCCATGACCGCTACGCTCCAAGTCCAGAAGTGCGTCTAAACAACAATAAAAGGGACTCACCATCATGAAACACCTGAAAACCATCTTGATCACCAGCGTTCTGGCACTGCTTTCCAATTCGGTCATGGCCGACGCGGCCCACCCGAAAATCGGCTTTTCCATCGACGACCTGCGCCTTGAACGCTGGGCCCGCGACCGTGACTACTTCACCGCCGCCGCCGAGCAGCTGGGGGCCAAGGTCTATGTGCAATCGGCAGACGCCAACGAACAGCGGCAGATCTCGCAGATTGAAAACCTGATCTCCCGAGGCGTCGACGTGATTGTGATCGTGCCATTCAATGCCACGGTGCTGAATAACGTGGTGGCCGAGGCCAAGAAAGCCGGGGTGAAAGTGCTGTCCTATGACCGGCTGATCCTGAATGCCGATATCGACGCCTACATCTCCTTCGATAACGAAAAGGTCGGCGAGATGCAGGCCCAGGGCGTGTTGAACGCGCAGCCTAAAGGCAATTACTTCCTGCTGGGCGGTGCGCCTACCGACAACAACGCGAAGATCCTGCGCCAGGGCCAGATGAAGGTGCTGCAACCTTCAATCGACAAGGGCGACATCAAGATTGTCGGCCAGCAATGGGTCAAAGAATGGAACCCCACCGAAGCCCTGAGCATTGTCGAAAACGCCCTGACCGCCAACAACAATAAAATCGACGGCATCGTCGCCTCCAACGACGCCACCGCCGGCGGCGCAATCCAGGCCCTGGCGGCACAAAAACTCGCGGGCAAGGTGCCGGTCTCGGGGCAAGACGCCGACCTCGCCGCGATCAAGCGCGTGATCGCCGGCACCCAGACCATGACCGTCTACAAACCCCTGAAGCTGCTGGCGTCCGAGGCGGCCAAGCTGTCGGTGCAACTGGTGCGCGACGAGAAACCGGCCTACAACTCGCAGTACGACAACGGCAGCAAACAGGTGTCGAGCATCCTGCTCAAGCCGACCGCATTGACCAAAGACAACGTCAACGTGCTGGAAGAAGACGGGTTCTACACCAAAGCGCAAATCGCCGGGCAGTAAGCGTACGGCTCACTGCAGGGGCGGCTTGAGGCCGCTCCTGCCTTTTCGCTGTGGAATGAGTGCCCGCCATGTCCGACTACCTGCTGGAAATGAACAACATCGTCAAAACCTTCGGTGGCGTCAAAGCCCTGAATGGCATCGACATCAAGGTAAAACCCGGGGAGTGCGTGGGGTTGTGCGGCGAGAACGGCGCCGGCAAATCGACCCTGATGAAGGTGTTGTCGGCGGTGTATCCCCATGGCACCTGGGACGGCGAAATCATCTGGGACGGCCAGCCGCTGCGCGCCCATTCCATCGCCGAAACCGAAGCCTGCGGCATCGTGATCATCCATCAGGAACTGACCCTGGTGCCCGACCTCTCGGTGGCCGAAAACATCTTCATGGGCCACGAGCTGACATTGCCCGGCGGGCGCATGAACTACCCCGCCATGATGCACCGCGCCGAAGCCCTGATGCGCGAACTGAAAGTGCCGGACATGAACGTCGCCCTGCCGGTGTCTCAGTACGGCGGCGGCTACCAGCAACTGGTGGAAATCGCCAAGGCCCTGAACAAGAAAGCGCGCCTGCTGATCCTCGACGAACCCTCCTCGGCGCTGACCCGCTCGGAAATCGAGGTGCTGCTGGACATCATCCGTGGGCTCAAGGCCAAGGGCGTCGCCTGCGTGTACATCTCTCACAAGCTCGAGGAAGTCTCGGCCATCTGCGACACCATCGCGGTGATCCGCGACGGCAAACACATCGCGACCACGGCCATGGCCGACATGGACGTGTCGCGCATCATCACGCAGATGGTGGGCCGTGAGATGAGCAACCTCTACCCCACCGAACCCCATGCGGTCGGCGAGGTGCTGTTCGAGGCGCGCCACATTACCTGCTACGACGTCGATAACCCAGGCCGCAAGCGCGTGGACGATGTCTCGTTCAGCCTGCGCCGTGGCGAAATCCTCGGCATCGCCGGGCTGGTGGGCGCGGGCCGTACGGAACTGGTGTCGGCGCTGTTCGGCAGTTACCCCGGGCGCTACGAAGGCGAGGTGTGGCTGGACGGCAAACCCATTGATACACGCACGCCGCTGAAGTCGATTCGCGCCGGGCTGTGCATGGTCCCGGAAGACCGCAAGCGCCAAGGCATCGTGCCGGACCTGGGGGTCGGGCAAAACATCACCCTGGCGGTGCTGGACAGTTTTTCGCGCCTGACGCGCATCGATGCCGAGGCAGAACTGGGCAGCGTCGAGCAGGAAATCAAACGCATGCACCTGAAGACGGCGAACCCGTTCCTGCCGATCACCAGCCTGTCCGGCGGCAACCAGCAAAAAGCCGTATTGGCCAAGATGCTCCTGACCAAACCCCGGGTGCTGATCCTCGACGAACCCACCCGTGGCGTGGACGTGGGCGCCAAATATGAGATCTATAAATTGATGGGCGCACTGGCGGCCGAAGGCGTGTCGATCATCATGGTGTCGTCGGAGCTGGCCGAAGTGCTTGGGGTGTCCGACCGGGTGCTGGTAATCGGCGAGGGCCAACTGCGCGGGGACTTCATCAACCAGGGCCTGACCCAGGAACAGGTGCTCGCCGCCGCCCTCAGCCAACCGAACGGGCATGACAATAATAATGATCGGAAGTCCGCGTAAATGAATCAGGTCAAACAGCTTTTTACCCGCTACAAAATGCTCGCCCTGTTGATCGCCGTGGTGCTGATCTGGGTGTTTTTCAGCTGGCAGACCGAAGGCGGTTTCCTGACCCCGCGCAACCTGTCGAACCTGCTGCGGCAGATGTCCATCACCGGCATCCTGGCGTGCGGCATGGTGCTGGTGATCATCAGCGGCGAGATCGACCTGTCGGTGGGCTCGATGCTCGGTTTGCTCGGCGGCGTCGCGGCGATCCTGGATGTGGTTTATCACATTCCCCTGCCGCTGAACCTGGCCATTGTCGCCCTCTGCGGCTTGTTGATTGGCCTGGGCAACGGCTACATGACCGCGTACCTGCGCATCCCCTCCTTCATCGTCGGCCTGGGTGGCATGTTGGCGTTTCGCGGGGTGCTGCTGGGCATTACCGGCGGCACCACGATTGCGCCGGTTTCGCCACAACTGGTGTACATCGGCCAGGGCTATCTGCCGACGGTGGTGGGTGTGATCCTCGGCGTGTTGCTGTTCGGGCTGGCAATATTCCTGACCTGGCGCCAACGCCACAACCGCGCCCTGCACGGCTTGGCGCTGCCGTCGATGCTGCGGGACAGCGTGCGCGTGGTGTTGATCGGTTTTGTACTGGCGGGCTTCGTCTACACCCTCAACAGTTACGATGGGATTCCCGTACCGGTGCTGCTTCTGCTGGTGCTGCTGGGGGTGTTCAGCTACGTCACCAGCCAGACCGTCTTTGGCCGGCGCATCTACTCGGTGGGCAGCAACATGGAAGCCACGCGCCTGTCGGGGATCAACGTGCAGGCGGTCAAGCTGTGGATCTTCGGGATCATGGGGGTGATGTGCGCCTTCGCCGGGCTGGTCAACACCGCGCGCCTGGCGGCGGGTTCACCCTCGGCGGGCAACATGGGGGAGTTGGACGCCATCGCGGCCTGCTTCATTGGCGGCACGTCGATGCGCGGCGGCTCGGGCACGGTGTACGGCGCCCTGCTCGGTGCGCTGGTGATCAGCAGCCTGGACAACGGCATGTCGATGCTGGATGTGGACAGCTACTGGCAGATGATCGTCAAGGGCAGCATCCTGGTGCTGGCGGTGTGGGTGGATGTGAGTACGCGGACGGGGCGGCGCTGAGAGTGCCAGCCGGTCACTGCATCGGCAGGACACTCATCAGCAGCAAGGAGCTCAGTGCGGCCAGGTCGCGCTGATCCCCAAGAGTGGGCAGCGGCTGGTGAGGTTCGATGGCCTGGCGAACTTGCCGGGGGCGGCAAACCGAATAATTTTTTCGACACATGCATCCACTTTGGTCCTTGGTACGTAGATTCAATACCCTCATCTGGAGGGCATACGAACCCAGGAGATACATCATGCATGCTTTCTACAAAAAAATGGCTGCCGTCGCCTGCTTCACGATCCTCTCCATCACAACCACCCTCAGCGTTGCCGCCGACACCGTGATGGTGGGCGGCGCGGCGATGTATCCGACGAAAACCATCGTCGAAAACGCCGTCAACTCCAAGGACCACACCACTCTGGTGGCGGCGGTCAAGGCAGCTGGTCTGGTTGATACCCTTAACAGCAAAGGCCCGTTCACCGTATTCGCACCGACCAACGAAGCCTTCGCCAAACTCCCCGCAGGCACCGTGGATACGCTGGTGAAACCTGAGCACAAAGCCGACCTGACGAAAATCCTGACCTATCACGTGGTGCCTGGCACCCATACCTCTGCCCAACTGATGGCCGATGCCAAGAAGAACGGCGGCATGGTGATGTTGAAAACCGTGCAGGGTGAATCCCTGACGATCAAGCTGCACGACGGCAAGCTGTGGGTGGTGGATGCCAAGGGTGGCAAGGCCGGCATCAGCATTGCGGATGTGATGCAGTCCAACGGCGTGATTCATGTGGTTGATTCGGTGCTGATGCCGTAGTCGCCGCTCGATACCGAAAAGCCCGGCGCAGCGTGCGCCGGGCTTGTTCGGAGGCGTCAGTTGTCGGGGTGTTCACTCGCGACAGCATCAGCGGCATCCACGTCCGACATATCCTCCTCCAGAGGCGCGTCATCGTCCGGTGGTAGAGGCGCTTCAGGTTGATCGCGCCGAGGATCATGACCGGCTTCATTGTCTGTACCACGGGTTACGCCTTGCTGGGATAGGTTTCCAGGGGCCTTCTCGTCAATTTCCATGCTGGCTCTCCGTTCTGGCGCGCGGGATGTCCGTGCTTGAACATGAGAAACGGTGCGTGGTCGCGAGTGCCGGGGGATAGACGAACGGTGGGTATCAATTTCATAACGGCCCTAACGATCCGAGAGACTCTATCCACCGTAGGATCGCGGGTTTCTCGGCTGGTTTTTCGCCTATGCAACACAGCTCAGGGTCGGTGAGAGAACACCAGACAGCCACCGGGTCTCCGACCCGCAGGCCGTATGAGACTTTACGAAGCGTGGCCGTCGACCAAGCATCAACCGTCTCGTTGAGAGACTTGTGAAAGCGCTGCCCATTCACGCTATAGCTGAAGCTCATGAATTGGCGCCCAGCCCACGATGTCTCCCCCCCGACAAACGTTACGTAGCCTGGTACCACTTGTCCCATGTCCATGGCACTCATGAGTTCTCTCCTGAAAACAGGCCGGAAACACGTTTATTTTTTGTGCTTTCACAGTGTTATAGCTGAGAGGCCCGCAGCGCGACAGGTCTTTGGTCGCCGTCAACGGTGAGGCCTGAAAGCTGAATACACCTTAGATCTGACACACATTGACATATCGGTAATTCTCGATATGATCGCGCCATGGACTTACTCGAAATATTCAAAGCACTCTCAAACCAGACACGCCTCGAAATCCTGAAAGGTTTGAAAGATCCCGAAAAGAACTTCCCGCCTCAAGATGAAGGTGACGTTCACACGGTGGGTGTGTGTGTCAGCAGCATCCAAGAAGGTATCGGACTCTCGCAATCGACGGTGTCCGGTTACCTTGCAACCCTGCAGCGAGTGGGCCTGGTGGAAGTCCGGCGTATCGGCCAGTGGACCTACTACAAGCGCAATGAAGCAACCATCAGGATGCTTGCCGAGGTTATGGGGAAAGAGCTGTAAATTTTTGCCCTACAATATCGAGATTTCGCGATATCCCTTTTTATCGAAATGAGGAAATACAGTGAAAGCGTTGATACTCAATTCATTTGGCGGCCCGGAATCGTTCGAACTGTGCGACGTGCCCAAGCCAGTGCCACACGCAGGACAAGTCCTGGTGCGCGTACACGCAACCTCCATCAACCCTCTGGATTATCAGCTCCGGCGTGGCGACTATTCCGGCTTGGTGCCGTTACCAGCCATTACCGGGCATGACGTATCGGGTGTTGTTGAAGAAGTCGGGCCGGGGGTTACGACCTTCGCGCCAGGCGACGAAGTCTGGTATACCCCGCAAATTTTCGAAGGCCCGGGCAGTTATGCCGAGTACCACGTGGCGCACGAAAGCATTATCGGGAAGAAGCCCTCTTCGCTGAGTCATCTTGAAGCAGCAAGCCTGAGCCTGGTCGGCGGCACAGCCTGGGAAGCGCTGGTGGTGCGTGGGGCGCTCAAAGTGGGAGAAAGCATTCTGGTGCACGGCGGCGCAGGAGGCGTCGGCCATGTGGCGATCCAGCTGGCAAAAGCCATGGGCGCCAAGGTGTTCACAACCGTGCGCGAAGCGAACGCTGAGTTCGCACGAAGCATGGGCGCCGATGTGATAATCGACTACGAAAAGGAGGATTATGTCGACGTCATCCAGCGAGAAACGGCTGGTCGTGGAGTCGATGTCGTGTTCGATACCATCGGCGGCAACACGTTGTCGCGCAGCCCGGACGCGCTTGCGCAACTGGGGCGCGTGGTCTCGATTGTGGACATTTCACACCCGCAAAACCTGGTTCAGGCCTGGGGCAAGAACGCGAGTTATCACTTCGTTTTCACACGACAGAACCGCGGCAAACTGGATGAAATGAGCGCACTGATAGCCAACGGTAAGCTGCGCCCACATCTTGGCGCGGTCTATTCGCTTGCCGACATCCCACTCGCCCATTCCCGGCTGGAGAGCCCTAACAACGGCATCCAAGGAAAAATCGCGATTGCCGTGTCTTCCGAGTTACAGGAGGATTGGCGCAACGGCGTTTGAGCTGATGGCACTGAACCATTCTTTGGGGAGCACGAGTAGATGGCAGAACTGATGGAAATGCTCGACGGCCCAAGGACCGCACAACAGGAATTGTTCTACGACCTCGAAGATGCGATGGCTGTTATCGCCTGGTCGGTCAATGAGCTGGCCAGTATCGCCGGGGTCGCCAAATCACCCGACGAAGCTGTCGCTCTGATGAAGATGGGCGCCCTGCTCGCTGCTCAGCAGGAAAAGCTCAGCGGGTACGCGGATGAGGTGAAGGCGGGAAGGATTGTGCGGGGGGAGGATCAATAGCGGTCAATACGCTACGCCCCCAACATTCTTTCACATCCCTTTCACAGTTGAGCGCTTATGGTTACCCCAGCTCCTAAGTGAACACCTTTAAGCCCGCACTCCCCATCGCGGGCTTTTCTTTGCCTGGAATTCAGTAAAAGGGGATATCAAAACCTTCATCCAGTTTCATTTGTTGATGGCCTGGGCTGTCGCCTTAATGCTCCAACACGAACTCGTGCACAGGAGCAAAAAATAATGAAAAAACGTCAACCGTTACTTCAGCTCAATACCTTGGCAGTGGCGCTGGCATTTGCCTTGCCGGCCATGAGCTACGCAAGCGATCAGTCCGACTCCAAGGGCTTCGTCGCGGACAGCAGTTTGAATATCCTCAACCGCAACGTGTTCTGGAACCAGAACGGCAGCGGCAACCACACCCGTGACTGGAGCCAGGCGCTGATGGCGACCTACAGCTCGGGGTTCACCCAAGGTACCGTTGGCATCGGCATTGATGCGTTTGCCGACCTGGCGTTGCGCATCGACGGGAACACCGACCGTGCCGGTGGCCCGACCATGCCATCCGACGCCAATGGCAATCCGGATCGAGGCTATGCGAAGGCCGGCGGAGACATCAAATTCCGTGTTTCCAACACCACGCTCAAGATCGGCGACTTGCAGCCCACGTCGCCGGTATTCGCCACCGCCGACAACTACCTGATGCCCCAGACCGCATCAGGCTTCCAGATCGACAGCCATGAAATCACCGGCCTGAACCTGGAGGCCGGCCATTACACCTCCGGCACCGGTAACACCACCACCTCGCGCAGCGGCGACATCCTCGCCAGCTATGCAGGCGTGGCTGCGTCGTCGGCCAGCTTCGCCGGGGGCAAGTACCAGTTCAGCAAGGAATTCACCGCTTCGCTGTACGGCGCGCACCTGGAAGACGTCTGGAACCAGTACTACGTCAACTTGAACCTTGTTCATCCACTGACCGATGACCAATCCGTCGCGCTGGACTTCAACCTCTATCGCACACTCGATGATGGCAGCGCCAAGGCCGGGACCATCGACACCACCGCCGCCTCGCTGGCGGCTGCCTACACTCTGGGCGCGCAGACCTTCACCCTGGCCGGACAGAAAGTTCATGGTGACGAGCCATTCGACTACGTCGGCTTTGGGGAGACCAATGCCGGTGTCGGTGCTGGCCGCTACGGCAACTCGATCAACCTCGCCGACTCGGTGCAGTACTCCGACTTCAACGGCCCGGGCGAGCGGTCCTGGCAGATGCGCTACGACCTGGACATGGGTGCCTTCGGCGCCCCGGGCCTGAGCTTCATGGCCCGTCATATTCGCGGTTCCGGCATCGACGGAACGCATACTCCCGGCAATTCGGCCTACACCGGGTTCTATGGTGCCAACGACCAGGAACACGAAACCGACGCCGAAGTGAAATACGTCGTACAGAGTGGCCCGGCCAAGAAACTGTCCTTCCGCCTGCGGGAAGCTTGGCACGATGGCGACGCGTCCACCGGGGGGCATCTGGTGCAGACGCGCCTGATTACCGAGTATCCGTTGAATATCTTCTAAACAGACGGGAGTGCCCGGTTGATGGATCGACCGGGTACTCTGCGTGGCCAGGTATTGTTCGGTAGGCGTTTTGATTCCACACGCACAAAAAAGGCGCTACCAAGAGCGCCTTTTTTGCTACCGCTGACTTATTGCAAACTAACCTGACGCAGTTCGGGTTCTTTCCCGCTGCCAATCGTGATGCGCTTGGGTTTGGCCTCTTCAGGAACCACGCGCAGCAAGTCGATGCTTAGCAGCCCGTTGTTCATCGAAGCACCGCGCACCTCAATGTGATCGGCCAGACGGAACGACAACCGAAATGCTCGTTGCGCGATGCCCTGGTGCAGATAGGTGACTTGTTTCTCGGTTTCGCGCTTGTCGCCAACGACTGTCAAAACGCCCTTCTCGACCTGAATATCCAGATCCGCTTCAGTTAGCCCGGCGACTGCAATGACAATGCGATATTCGTCATCACCGTGCTTTTCCACATTGTGAGGCGGATAAGTGTTCGGAGCCTCGCTGCGAAGCGCCGACTCAAACAGGTCATTGAAGCGATCGAAGCCCACGGATTGACGGAACAAAGGGGCCAACGAAAGGGTAGTAGCCATCTCAAAATCTCCTGATTAAATCCAAGTGATTAAGTGCGCGACCCGCATTCGGCGTCGCGTGATGAAAATTTATGTTCGCCGGAAAAATTTTCAAGAGGGCAGATAAAAATTTTTACGTTTGAGTGCCAGTCGGGGGCGACTGGCTCGGTTGGATAAACAGGCCGCCAGCCTACCTCGAGCGCCCTTCGTTACGATTTTGTTGTTTTCTTACGCCTTTCCCAGTTATTCGTTCGTATTGGTGGTGAATAAACCACACGACCAAGAGCAGGCCAGACAAACCAATAACGAACAACAACAGCTCTAGTGCGGGACCTTCGTGTGAAAACATTTTTCGTTCCTCATCCTGAAGTAGTGTGACCTGAAAATGGTCACCACCGAAATTGTTCGTAACAATTCATACATTCTCAGGGTAGTCGCCATAATCCCAGGTGGCAACCCTGAATGACTCTAAAACCCTTGATCTAGACACTTCTCTCGGCCAGGGCCCTTTGTGCACGGCGGTTGGGGGTCACGGCCGTACTGGGCGAAAGACCGGGCTCGCGACTTGCGGTAGTCAGTCACACCACCCATCAAGAAGCTAGGCGCGCAATTATTTAGCGCGCCTATTATCTTGATTCATTTTTTTGTATTCCTTAACCCACACACAACCACCAAGCTGCGATCGAGATCAAAGGCTTCCCTTGCACGCGATCAACAAATTGACGTAACGGGCTCCCTCCCCTGACACCTCGGCCCTCGGAGGCCTATATGAAATTAAGATCCATGAATATCGCACGCAGAGCCTTCATCTGTTTTGGTCTAATCACGCTTTTACTGATCAGCCTGGCAGGTTTTTCTTATTTACAAATCGGCCACTTACGTACTGCAGAGCAGGATATCGAGCAAAACTCCCTGCCCAGCATCCAGGTAATTGACGACATTCAAATCGCCCTTCTTCATGCCCGCCTGGAGAGCATCCGCATGCTCTCAAGTACCACCAAAGATGTGCATGATGCATCCCTGTCAAAAGTTGAAGAGGCCATACGGACACTTCAGTCAAAGACAGAGTTTTATCGTAAAAATTTGATATCTGGCGAGCAAGATCAAATTCAATTTGAAAAGGCAAGCCAAATGATGAACACCTATATTGAGGGGCTCAAAAAAGTACTTGCACTGGATTTATCTGATCATGAGCAAGCGGTGACGTTTGCTAATACGGAACAGGCGCAACGAGCAAGCGTCTATCAAGACCAACTGACAATCCTACGTGAGCAAAATGCAAGTCAGGCAGTTGTGTCTGGCCAGGAGGCGGCGGAAGTATATGCCCATAGCGTAAACGTACTCATCGCCGTACTGGTTGTTGCATTTGCGCTCACCCTTCTCCTGGCTACTTTATTTACCAAGAGCATTGTGAGTCCTATCAGCTCATCTCTGAAATTGGCAGAGGATATAGCAGCAGGCGACCTTACCCATGACCTTGATGTCACTGGCTCAGATGAAGCATCGCGCTTAATGCACGCGCTCAATTTGATGCAGAAGAACCTCAGGAACACGATATTGGAAATCTCAGGAGCGTCAGCTCAGCTGAGTACTGCAGCCGTCGAAATGACCTCAATCACAGAAAGTGCTGATCGCACCTTACAACAGCAAAACAGCGAGATAGAGCAAGCTGCCACAGCGGTCACCGAGATGAGCGCTGCTGTTGAAGAGGTAGCGCGGAATGCCAACTCCACCTCTGAAGCGGCCATGCAGTCGAGCTTGGCAGCAGATCTCGGCAACAAAAAAGTGACTGAAACGCTTACCGCCATGCGAGGCCTTACTGGACTGGTCGAGGTTTCCTCAGATCAAGTAAAAGAGCTCGCGGGCCAGGCTCAAGACATTAGCAAAGTTCTAAGCGTCATCAGGGCGATTGCCGAACAAACCAACCTGTTGGCTTTGAACGCTGCCATTGAAGCCGCGCGTGCAGGAGAACAAGGCCGTGGCTTTGCGGTGGTCGCCGATGAAGTTCGCGCCTTGGCGCACCGGACCCAAACGTCGACTCAAGAAATTGAACAGATGATTTCGACGATTCAAGCCGGTTCGTCTGCCGCAGTAGAATCGATGCAAAAGAGCACGTCTGAGGTTTACAGCACGCGAGATACGGCAGAGCAGGCAGGCCAATCGCTTCGACAAATCATAGATTCAGTGCTCGAAATCAATGACCGCAATATCCAGATTGCAACGGCCTCCGAAGAACAAGCTCACGTAGCACGTGACGTTGACCGGAGCTTGATTAGCATTCGCGACCTGGCCATTCAGAGCAGTGAGGGTACCCGACAGACGCTGACGGCGAGCAATGAACTGTCACGATTGGCAGTCAACTTGAACGACTTGGTTCTGCGATTCAAGACATAGATGCTGGATCAAGCGCCCTACCAGATTCATCAAACAAATTTATAAAGCCCGGTCACCCGCTCAGCTACAGATAGCAGAGGATAAAAATGGATTCTCATGAGATCGCCTTGCACTCTGTGCTGAGCACAGATGAACGCTCAGCAATAGCTGAACTTGAGGCCACAAGCGCTATCTTGCAGCTTATTACGCGCCTGACAGGGATGCGATTTGCCGGAATTGCTAAATTCACCGAAACGGATTGGATAGTTTGCTCAGCTTACGACCCCATCCATCTGGGTATAGAGTGTGGAGATACTTTAGAGTTGGAGATCACACTTTGCAGCGAGCTCCGAAAGGACCCCAAAGCACTCTTTATTCCAAAAATCAGTGAAGACGGCAGGTACTCAAATCGCCCCGTAGTCAAGCGATACGCAATAGAAAGCTATGCAGGTGCTCCTATCTTCCTTCCTGACGGCCGGCTTTACGGTGCTCTGTGCGCGCTGGACTCACGACCCATGCTGTTTGACGATCCGTGCCTCGAAGGCACGTTGACCTTGTTTGCTCGGTTAATTGGCTGCATCTTCTTCGCAAGCCTAAGTCCGGACGGAAACTAACTCAGCAATATTGTCTGTCGCTGTTACTTCAGATGCCCTAAATCACCGGGTTTCAATGCGCAATAGCCCTGACATACGCCTGGCACGCCCGCAGTGCGATCACGGCGTTATCCTCGCTTGCTCTGCAAGTTCAGGTTGCAGATGAAGCCAGGTTCAGGTTCAGCAAGCGATGGTCTCTTGGAACTCTGTGGGACGTTCGCCATTACTTGCGGTATGTCTTAAAATATCCGGTTGCCGAAGAACCGCCATGACATATCCATGAAGGGCTTCAATCCTTTACAAATAAGTGTGGTCAAGATGAACAAGCCTTTCATTTCGCTGTGCCCAGAAATTACTCGGGCGCACGCTCTGACGTTGATGGATTGGTTAGAGGATGAGCGCATCACCTGCTATCTGAGCGATTCGCGTCATGTCTCCCGCTCCATTGAGCACGTCATTGATCGGACTCAGTTGCCGATCCTGACTCATCTATTCAACCGGGGCGGCAGATTCTTTATGGCCTATGACCGGCATGACGCCCCGGTGGGCTTTGTCCGTCTAATCAAGACCGGCTCAAATTGCGAGATAGTCCTGGTCATCGGAGACAGCGACAAATGGGGTCGAAACCTTGGCGCCCGCACGATCCGCGAAGGCATGAAACTGGCCTTCCTCGACATGCGGGCCGAGAAGCTCATCGCCAAGATTCACCCGGACAACTCGCGCTCGCTGAAAGCCTTTCTGCGCAGCGGCTTTATGCTTGAGAGCGAAACGCCGACATTGAAGTCATTTTCCATGACGGCGGCGCGCTATCTCCAGTTCTTGCGCGAAGGCGCCGGTGGCGACTCCACCAGGATCTACATCACTGAAATCGACAAGGCCAGGCTCGAGGAGCTAATCGCGTTCGAGCAAGGCCCGACGGTTGTTGAACTCGAACATGAGCTTGAGCGAGCCATTGTCGTCAAGCCGCAGCAGGTGGCGCGTAATGTCATCACGATGAACTCCAGGGCGTTGCTGCAACTGGACGACGAAGAGTTCGAAGTGGCCTTGGTCTACCCTGAAGACGCGGACAGCAACGCAGGAAAGCATTCCGTGTATTCCGACATAGGCGCCGCCATCCTTGGCTATAAGGAGGGAGACGCCATCGACTGGCGAATTTCGGATCGAACCCGCCGGATTGAGATCAAGAAAGTGCTTTACCAGCCGGAAGCTGCGGGCCATTTCCACCTATAACGGCGCCTTTTTCTCAGTAACGAATCGCGCCAGCCGGCTCGCCCGGCTTGGGGGCCTGACTTATCCCGAGTGAACTGATAAACGGGACGGTTTATCGGCGCGTGGGTGAGATCGTGAAACCTACCCGTTGACTCCCACGTTTGGCAGAGTTGCGGAAACTGCCTGAAATGATGCGGAAACGATTGATGTTTCACTGCCAATATTCCTGAACCCCAGAAACGCAAAAGCCCCGCAATAGCGGGGCTCTTGAGTCAATCTTGGCGGGAAACCAGGGATTCGAACCCTGGGAACGCTATTAACGTTCGCCGGTTTCAAGACCGCTATGCAAACTCCGGCGGGCTGCTGCTTTGAAGCCTCATGGCGTTCCATTACTGGCGGAAATCGACCGGGCTACAGACCGCATTCTACAAGGGGTGCGGTTTTAGTTTTGGAACTCTTTTTCCCCCCTCCCCGGCGTCCTGCCGACCGGACACAAACTTCCCAAAGAACACCGACTGCTAAGCTGTTCACTCCACCAGAGGAACGCCGATGCCCAACTCAGTGATGAGAACGAAGAGTTCATCAAGCTGACCCTAGCCGTCCTCATGGCGCCCGACTGATCGTCGGGTAAACCTGCAGTTCGTCGCCTCAGGCCTTTCGCTTGTCCAAATCTCGAATGCTGTGCGTACATACAGCTCTCGGAAGTACGCCCCATGAACATCGATGAAGACACCTGCGAGTGGCTTGGCATCCCCACGCCTCTCGAAATGCACAAACAGCACGCCCGCCTACTGGAGAATGAGATCCAGGAACTGAACCTGCATCTGCGTAAAGCGAGGGAGGATATTCACGGCCTGGTGCAGATGCTGGCCGAGGCGGAGGCCGTCAAAACACAGTTCCGTGGATACCTCGCTGAGAGAGGCGCTGAAGCCGCCGCCATGCGCAAACAGATCAACGACCTGACGACCTCCTCAAGGGCTGACAAGAAACGCGCGGATCAACTGAAAGAACTGCTTGATGGCCTCATCACTCGTCCAAAAACCATCGTCTAAGCTCAGGTTTCAGATTGAGGGCTTGACCATGTGCGGAAGACTTTCCCAGTACAGCGGCATTCATCACTTCGTTGCAGCGCTGAGCATGCCCAATGCACTGGCGAACTCCGTGGGTGAGTTGCCCTTGGAGCGGTACAACGTCGCCCCGACAACCCAAGTCGCCCTGCTCCACCTGCAGGGCAATGTGCTGCACGCCGACCTGGTGCGATGGGGATGGCGGCCGCACTGGGCCAAGGACCGCGCCGCGCCGATCAATGCCCGTGTCGAGAAGGTGGCCCACGGACCGTTCTTCCGGTCGATATGGCCGCACCGGGCAATCACGCCCATCGATAACTGGTTTGAGTGGGTGGAGGAAGGCGGGCCGAAGAAACAGCCCTACCTGATCCGCCGGCGGGATGGCGCGCCAGTGCTGTGCGCCTCTATTGGCCAACTGCCCGACAGCGACGAAGGCCCGGGCGAGCACGACGGATTCGTGATCATCAGCGCCGGCGGAATGGTGGACATCCATGACCGGCGTCCCGTGGTGCTGACGCCGGACCTGGCCCGGCAATGGTTGGACCCGGCCACGCCCAAAGAGCGCGCCGAGCAGATGGTGCTGCACCAGGGCGAGCCAGCCGAAGCCTTCGGATGGTTCAAGGTCGATACGTCCTTGGGCAACGCGCGGAACAAAGGACCAGCGATGATCCAGCCTATCAGCGAGCAATAGCTCCAACGTAAGCCTGGCACGCCCGTAGATTCCCATCGTCGGTAATGGCGATAATTCGTTGAGCATGCGCAAGATCAAGTTGGACTCTACAGGTAGAGTTAACTAAGCCAACGCCATCGTTGGCGAAGGGCATATTTAAGCAGCTGACGGGGAATCTCAATAGAAAGTGAAAGGCTCCGCCATCTTAAGTGGCTGGACGCGAAACAGCAGCAGAAAATGGACACATTGCCGATGACAGAGAACTAAGCCAAGCTAAAAACCCAACCCGCCATCCTAGAAATAGCAACCACTTCGCATGTAAAAAGCCGCATTATCTTTTGAAGCTGAAACGCCTACAACACAACCAGCAACAAAGTGCAGGTGGTAATTTTTAAGTAACTACGAGATGATTTTTGGTTGATTGTTTTGGAGGTAACTCATGACCACATTTCAATTCATAGTAGGAATGATTTTTTGCTTTGGGCTGCTCACGCTCAGGGTATACCTGATTCTACAAGTTCAAAAACATGAAAAATGAGAAAATCCGAAAACCAAATAGCACCAGCGCTACCCACGTTCTTTTCAAAATCTTTCAGGTCTTTTCAGGTTTTGCCGCTGATCTGGCCTAACTAACTCTCGTAAATCCTGAATGGCTTTACGTGTAGTGCTAATACTGGCGACAACCTCACTAGAGACATCAATATTCTGAATTCCATAAAAAGACCTCGTTACCTCTATTAATTTTTCGATAGCGACCTCCAACTTATTTACTTCACGCTCCAGCACTCTTCGCGTGTGCTCCATAAGTCCTCACCAAAAATATATGCGCGCCGACAAAATCCATTATTCAATAGGCTCATGCCCTCCCAGCGTAAGCACAGATGCTAAGCGGGCCACGTGCCTGGTACCCCTGTCCTCGTGGGCCCTACATCTTAAATCGTGCAACTACTGCATTCATCTCACTAGCCAGACGAGATAGCTCTCCGCTTGCCAGCGCAGTTTGATTGGCCCCCTCGGTACTCTGCACCGACAGGTCTCGAATGCTCACAAGATTATGATCAATAGAGCGCGCAACCTGCGCTTGCTCTTCTGAGGCTGTTGCGATCAAAGTATTCATATCATTTATTTCTCGAATACCTTGAGCAATCTCAGTCAATGCAGCTCCCGCCTCATGTGCAACATGGAGAGTATCTTGTGCACCTACACAGCTATCCTGCATAGACTTCGTCGCTTGCTCTGAACCGCTTAGGATGGCACCTATCATCTGCTCAATCTCTTGAGTAGATTGCTGAGTGCGGTGAGCTAGTGCTCTAACTTCATCAGCTACCACCGCAAAGCCACGTCCCTGCTCACCTGCTCGTGCGGCTTCAATCGCCGCATTGAGAGCTAACAGGTTGGTCTGCTCTGCGATAGTTCTGATGACCGCTAAAACCTTACTGATGTCTTGTGATTGTCCAGCCAATCTCTGCACATCTAGGCTGGTAGCTAAAACCGTAGCGCTGAGCTTTTCAATTGCTCCAACTGTACTAGCAACCCTCTGGGAGCCTCGAATAGTAGATTGGTTTGACTCCCTAGCCGCGTCAGATGCCGCAGCGGCATTACGTGCCACCTCGTCAACGGCGGCAGTCATTTCATTAACTGCGGTCGCTGCCTGTTCAATCTCTTGATTTTGACGACCTAAACCATCGCTGGATTGGGCCGTTATAGAGTTCATCTCATCGGCAGCAGACGCAAGCTGAAGCGAGGAGTTTGCAATGAGACCAATTGTCTGCCGCAAACTCATCTGCATAGACAGTGTCGACCGCTGCAACTCAGTAAATTCATCTTTTCCAGATATAACCATCCCGTCCCGGAGGTCACCTGCGGAAACCTTATCATTTGCAGCAAGTAAGTCTTTAAGAGGCGTTACTATGCTTCTTGTAAGCAGCACCGCCAATATAATCGTAGCAATTATTGAAATTACGATAATTATAACAACAAAAGCAAACCCCTCATTATAAGATTTCTGAGCACTTGCCCCCAAGCTATTAGCTTGATCTATATTTATCTGAATTAGAGAGTCAATATTTTTTTGCAGAGCATCGGTTAAAGGAACGATATTTAATTCAGTAAAATCAGTCGCCTCAGAGCTCTTTCCCTGCTGACTTAACGCCACAACACCATCTAAAAGTGCTGAAAATTTTTGCACTGAACTATTTATTGATTGATATATCTCCGACTCTTTGACACTAGCCACCAAAGGTGCGTAAGCCATAGACCGCTTGAGCATATCTTCTCTTGCCTGCTGGAGACGCTCAATAGTGGTCATTTTCGCTTGCGCGTCGGTCTGAGCAATTAGGCGGCGTACATCGAGGCGAAGGCGGAGGACAACATCCCCTATTTTGTTCGCAGCGATAATACTAGCCATAGAGTTATCTTGAAGATCGATCATACCTTTTCTAATATCTTGCATCTTCCATAGAGATATCCCGCCCAACACAATCAGAAGGCAAGTAATAAGCATAAAGCTGAATCCTGCCCGGACTGAAATCTTAAAGTTTCTCATTGCGCATTCCTTGGAGAAAGTACAGCGAAAATTACACCGTCGCCCTCCAGGGCTAATCGAGCAGAAATGCACTTCTCGGCTTAACCTTTATTGGCGTAATAAAACAGAATCCGATCACACGACAAATAATAGCGACTTAACATCATATTACAAATTTTATTTGAAAATCCTTCGCACCTCCATTTGGATACTTCTATAAAAACAAACATCCAAACGAGCACTCGCGATTGCAACAAGCTCAACTTAAAAAAATAGAACCACCACTGCGACTCAGCAGACTCATTTAACTCTATGTTTTTAATGTAAATTCCTCAAATAAAATAGCTAGCTCATGAATAGCACGCTAAGCATACTACTCCAAATAATCGAACAGATTTTGAAATAAGACTTATTTTAGTTTTGCAAGAACCAGCTAAACCAACCAAAAACTCACTCATGAGCAAAATCAGCAAATCCAACTTCTTTCACAGCATAAAAACTTAAGCCCGTATATGCTACTAGAGTCTATTTTCACAATCTCCTAATCAAATACATTCACCCACGAATCGTTTTGAATACCTGCCTACATCAACAGCCGAAAAAGCAACTCATTTGAGTGGTTAGAAACCTTAAAGCCTTTGCGCCATGCACTTGTAAAAAAATCTCGCGATATGACGTGCTCAAACTTCATATTTGCCTCATTCTGCATCCGAACGACTAGTGTTTTCGACTGCCTTAGGCAGGTTCCCATTAGGGAGATAACGGATGCATCTGAATGAGTTAATCCTATGTGCGCAATTTAGCGCTGAAGAGCGTGCGACGATTGCTGAGATCGAAGCAACAACTTGCATTCTAAAGCTTGTCACTCGACTGACGGAGATGCGTTTTGCTGGTATCGCAAAATTCACAGAGACAGAGTGGGTAGTGTGCGCAGCTTACGACCCAAATGAGATAGGTATAAGCCCGGGAGACATTTGGGAATTGGAGACCACACTATGCAGCGAACTACGTCGGGATCCCAGATCGCTATTTGTGCCTAAAATCAGTCAAGACGGAAGATATTCTGAACGTGCAGTAGTGAAGAAGTATGCAATAGAGAGCTACGCTGGTGTTGCTATTATACTCCCTGACGGACGGCTTTACGGTGCTCTTTGCGCTCTGGATTCACGTCCCATGATATTTGAAGATCCAGACTTAGAAGAAACTTTGTTTTTATTTGCCAGACTAATAGGCTGTATTTTTTTTGCCAGCCTAAGTCCGGAAGATGCCCCGGCCGCAGCAGTTTTCAATACGCAATAGCCCTGACGTACGCTTGGCACGCCCGCAGTGCGATCAGTCCTTGATCGCCGTCTGCGGTGATTCCGAGAATTCGTTGAGCATGCGCTGGGTCAAGTTTGGCTTTACAACCTGCATGAACCACGCCGACGGCGCCGGAGCCCCCACCCACGCAAAGGTAGATGTAGCGGAAGAGCTCGGGATTGACCGGCGCACGGTATCCACCATCGGCCAGGAGTTCGGGATTACGTTCAAGGCTCCAACCCGGGGCGGCGCACGAAACCTGGTGCCAAGGCGAGCGGATGAAGCCAGCGATGCGAAATACGCTGAGCGAATCCGGGCATTTCTGGAGCTTGGCCTAACCCGGCGCCAGTGCCTTGGAAGGCTGGCCATGGGATCGAAAGCTTTTGAGCGGATCGTCGCCGCCCACGGCATCGACTACCCAAAAGCAAAACCGGGGCGAACTAAATGCGCCGCGTAGCCCGCATCCAACAACGTAAACGTCAAACCTGGCTCGCACTGCCGGCCAGCGGAATAGAAGAGGTAGGCCATGGCCGAGGAAGAGCAACAGCCGACGGCGGAAGCCTTGAAGCAGCGCCGCAAGCGCGAGATCAGCAGCGAAGGACGCTGCATTGGGCGTCGAGAAATTCACGGTTGAGGTGGCCGGCGTGTTCAAGGCCGACCTCAAGCGCCTGATGAAGCAGCACGGCTTCAACAATCAGCAGGAAGTGTTCCAAAACCTACTGCGCAACGTGATCGCCGCCGACTTCGAAACGGCGGCGCAGATGCTCAAGTGCGTCACGACACCTTTTGTAGTTTCGGAAAAGGTGTCGCGAGCATTTGAAGCTGCACGCATTAAGCAGCTTGAGGATGATCCTGGCGAGCCAGAAGATCAGATTTTCAAGCCGCCAGTGGTCGCCACCTCAGGGTGACCTTACCGCTACCTGCGGCGCCTATTCGAACGAGATCGTTGGTGGCAAGGCCGCCGACGCCAGTTAGCGTCAGGCCTCCACCATTACTTGCAGCAGCGGCCAAGCGTACAAGATCGTTGATTGGTCGACCATGGGCATTTAGCTCCAAGATTGCTCCCGAGGCCAGGATTCGGATCAGATCGTTAATAGCTATCCCATCAAAACTCATCTTCTTCTCCTTAATCCGGCTCCATGCCGGTCACCCGTAATACCCCAACCTTAGCCAAATTGCCACTTCCGGTAGCGGAGGGCACCATCTGACGACTATCCAAACATGCGAGTTAGATATCGTGAATAGACGAAAAGGTAGAAGCCGCATCAGGAATCGATAATTCAAACCTCAATGCACTGAAGTCAGGAAGGGTCATCAAGCCTCGTTCAAACGAGTCGAAAGCTATAGCCGGGAGAGTGTTGTTTCGTTTAAGCCTAACCATTGCCTCATATACCTCGACCTGCCGCAAGCGCAGAGACTCCATATAAATTATATGCTCACCACATAGCTTTCCATTTTCTAGCTTTAAGAATGGCCTTATCAGCGCGACATCTTCAATTCCAACATCACAAAATCCTGCAACTGCACTTGCCAGCAACGGAGTAGACGTTGGCCACTTATCATATATAATTTTGTAAGCTTGCTGCCTAAGCGGCACACTACACACCACTCCTATTCCTGAAGCAATTACTTCAGTGAGAGGTTTTACACCTAAAGTTTCCCCACTCAAATAACCTTCATACCAATCAGAAGACCCACCATCCCCAAAAGCAGTTATCCACTCTGAGTCATATCGAGTCAAATTATCAGCAGAAAAATTTACTTTTGATATATATTTCTTTTTTCTAGATAGGCTCCACCGATCAAGAGCCTGATGAGCCATAGACTCAGACTCAAAAAAATAAACGCCATTCAGCCTAGAAACCTTGCCAGCGTAATACTTCCTCCTGTGCGCTTCCAAGTCAAACTCATGAGTAATTTTATTTACAATTCCATTTTTAGATATCTGACGCAGTATATTGTATTGCCATACTGAAAGACCGATATTTTCTGGATTCCTGTCACAATAAGATTTGATTCTGCCGATAGCTACCTCCCAAGCAACCATCGGATTTTCGATATCCAAATAAGCGTAAAACTCAAAATTCCCCACTGCTTGCCTCACCACGTCAGAAATCCAACGCACAAATACCCCAAATCAACGAATCACGCCAGCCGGCGAGGCAGGCGCATGCTTGGACATAACCCATGAGCACCTTTGCAGTGTTTGGAATGACCCTCGATGTCGCCAAGACCGAGGCCCGCAAGAAAACGGCCGGCACCCGGAGGAATCCGAAGGCTCCTGGCGGCGTCGAGCCGATCCCGGAATCTGAATGGGTGGAGCTGGTCGCCAAGCGAACCGAAAAGATCATGGGGGGGCACGGTTCGCCAGTTCTCGCCACTCTTCGACGCGACGCAGTATGCCGAGCAGTTTATTGAGCTGGTCCGAAAAACGCTGAGGTGCCGCGATATGCATATCAGGGCAAAGGCAGTGTTGGTGGACGCCAAGGGCAAGCCCATCATCAACCCGAAGACGAAGGCGCCAAAGGTTGGGCTTACAGAGTGGCTGCCAAATCAGGAAGAGCAAGCAGCCTGAACATGGCACATACCAAATTAAAGGCGCATCAATAAATTGGGGTTAACAATGGGACGGCACCTGGGCACTCAATTACAATTCCTGATATGTCAGCGCCATCAGGCACATACCATAGAAAACGATACTCTTTTTGTGAGGCGTACTTATCGGGTGGCTTTACAAAGCCAATCAGACCTGGACTGTCCTCGAATTCTTTATATGAGCGCTCCTTATAAATAATCTGCCCTCTCAGAGAGCGGATTATTTCGGCTTTTGAAGTTAACGAGCTAGTTACTACCGAATGAAACTTATCCACTGAAGTTATTTTAACGCAGTACTTACCGAATGTTTTCGATAGTCCGTCATCAGAAAACCCCAAAGTGGTGCATAGTACGTAAGCATCATGCAAGTATGTGGTTCTAGAATTATTTTCAATTGTCACACCTATAGCATTCTGCGCGATATGGATTCCGGCTCGGGCAGCCATTGCAACAAATACCGGATCCGAGCCATTGCCTGTAATTCGGCGTCCAGTGTTGAAGCGTTCAAACCCCTCTTCGCTATCTCCTTGCAAAGGATCTTCGTACTCACGGCACCTCTTAAGGGTGCTGATAAATATCTGGCCTTTGGCGAATGCAGCAGCATGCTCCTCTTTGTCAAAGTAGCGATATACAGCAGATACCTCTTTTTGGGCATTTTCCTTCGCAATCTTCTTTGCATCTCTAACAGACTTAAAGCCAGAGTTACTTGCTCTATCTGATCTTCGGTCCCACCAGTTTTCCCTAGCCATCACACTACTCCGTTAGTTCGTATTATTTTCCGCGAGAAAAGCGACATATCCACACTAAACAACATCCGCGAAATCGGCGTCGCGCTCCAGAATGCCCGCGAGAACCGAGTGTACGTCGCCGGGCCGATTACAGGTATCGAAGACTTCAACTATCCAGCTTTCAACGCCGTCGCCCAGGAACTCCGACTCCAATGTTACGAAGTAGAGAACCCGGCGACCACGGCAGCATCAAAGGCGCACAGTGGGCCGACTACATGGCCTATGACCTGACCCGCTTGGGCCTCTGCGGTGTGATCGCCCTGCTGCCGGACTGGGAGAAGTCGCAAGGCGCGAAGCTGGAAGTCCTGATCACCGAACGCCTCGGCATGACGGTTGTGAGTGCCCATGATCAGGTAGCGAGGAAAGACCTTAGTTAACTTGGGTCGTTCGGCGGGGTATTCGGAGAGTTTAGGAACGAATTCCAAGCTTCGAAGGCGTCGTGGTGTTTTTTGACGGCCTCGTCCCATTCCACCCCAAAGACTTTCTTCTAAACGACCATCATCATCATTTTGGTGGTGGCGGCATCAAGCTCAACCAGTAACTCGTGGGATCTAAATCTGAAATCCTCTAAGTCGGCCATAAAATCACCTTGCGACAGGTCTAGCCGGAGATTCCGGGTTGTGCCCATTTCACTAATGACACGCACCACAAGGCTAAGGTTCATCGAGCAATCGTGTTTCTTTTCGGCATAAGTTGAACACGAATTTTAAGTGGCTTCCTACCCTTCCCCACCTTCAAAGTGAGTCGCTGTAGCGGATAGCCTGAAGACGTAGGAGGGATTCACTTAAATCGGAAGAGGTGACCAGCAAGCCAAGGCGTTGAGTTAGTAGCCCAGAGTAAGGGAGTTGTTTAACTCGCGGCTAAATGCGACAGCCTACCGATCAATGCCCACAGCAGAAGGGCCCGCTCCAACGGAGTAATAGAGCGTCTGCCACGCAACACCCCAACAACGAATATCTGAAATGCATGCGCGACATGTCATTTCTAGCACATCCCTCGGCCTCGTGTAGGGCCGATCTTAAATAAACCCCTCCCCCTTCAAAGTCAGCCGCTATAGCGGCAAGGACGACCTATGGCCAGAAAAAACCACCTCATCGTCGACTCAGGCTGCACCCAGGATAACGAGCCCTGGTCGCTCTCCGCCTGCGGTCTTAACGAAGACTCCGAGGTGTCGTGGGATGGCACCCACAAGCGCGACCTTGTCAGCTGCAAACGGTGCCAGGCGAAAATGGCCAAACCCCGCGAGGCGCCGGAGCCATTCCATAAAGAGCGGCCCATTCTTTTCAACGGTGCAATGGTTCGCGCGATTCTGTCCGGACAAAAAACGGTCACGCGCCGCCCGGTTAAAGGCAATCAGATCCCGAGCCGTAGCAAATCCGATTCTCCGGAACATCAGTGGATTGCCGTCGTTCAAGACCATCCACGCTGGGGCTTCGCCGCATTTGGCGCGACCGAGCAGGAATGCGCCGCCGAACTCGCCATGTACGGCGGATGCCCATATGGCCGGCGCGGCGACCGGCTGTGGGTGCGCGAGACCTTCATTGATCTGCGCGGCACCGGTGTTGAGCATCGCCCGGACCCGGAAGGGCCACTCCAGCGTTACGCCTACGCTGCCGACTGCCGCCCTGGATCACATAGCGACGAGGCAAGGAAAGACTTCGGCCTGAAGTACAAACCCAGCATCCACATGCCACGGGCAGCCAGCCGCATCCTGCTGGAGATCACCGCCGTGCTCGTCGAGCGGTTGCAGGACATCAGCGAGGACCAGGCCAAGGCAGAGGGTTGCTTCTTCACCGACTATGGCCAGCAGTGCGCCCATGGCGGCACCGACTGGAAAGACATAGGCATCTGTCCGGCGGTGGTCGGCCACCAGCAACGCACCGGCTGGGCCTGAGACAAAACCACCAGCCATGAGGAATGCCTCGGGAGTCCGCGCTGGGCGTTCGCCAATCTGTGGAACGCCACCGGTGGCGACTGGGACTCCAACCCGTGGGTCTGGGTGGTCGAGTTCAAGCGGGTGACGCCATGATCTTGCTCACGGTGCCAGCCACCCTCTGGTTCGCCTACGTCTTCATCTACAAGGGGCCGAGGCCATGAAACGCGC
>NZ_AMXG01000028.1:0-50417 GCF_000313235.1 Pseudomonas sp. PAMC 26793 | reverse complement strand
CCATGGCCCGGCGCGGCTAAATCGGCATCCTTGCCGATTTACCCGCTCCACTGTGCCTACTTGCGGCCATCGTGGTTTAACGGGGCGCCTAAGATCAAGATCAAAAGCAGATCAAAAGCAGAGCACAGCGGCCTCCCGGCCGGCTTGAGTGTTAAAAGCAAAAGCAAAGACCAGAGCGAAAACAGATCTGCTTTTCTGTGGGAGCGGGCTTGCTCGCGAAAAACCTGAGAGCGCCGCGTTCATCCAGAATGCCCACGTCATCGTTAACGACCTTCGCGAGCAAGCCCGCTCCCACATTTTTGACCGTGCCCGCTTTAGCTTTTGATTTTGCTCTTCAACACTCAAGCCGGCCGGGAGGCCGCTGTGCTCTTGATCTGCTTTTGATCTTGATCTTAGGCGCCCCGTTAAACCACGCTGGCCGAACGCAGGCTTTGGAGCGTGGGTAACCTGGCAGGACGCCAGGTTAGCCGCGCTGGGCCAAGGATGGCCCATCGCGGCGGCCCACGGTCCAAAGCCGGAGTGCACACCGAGCCTAAGCGAGGTGCCGAGTGGTGGGGCAAGAGCGTTTTGCTTACTTTTGCGCTTTTCAAAAGTGAGCCGCTGTAAGAGCGGAACCAATAGTCGCCGTTACCTAAATAACGGATATGTACACCATCATCACCGCAACCACCCTCAGGGCCGATACAAATGCGCATGCCCCGCGCGATACAAAGACGACTCACCAAAACTGTCACTGGCCAAAACCCGACCCACCACAATCAACGCCGTACGCCGAAACCCCTTGGCCGCCACCTTCCCGGCAATATCCGCCAGCGTACCCATGGCCCAATCCTGATCCGGCCAGGTCGCCCGGTGCACCACGGCAATCGGACAATCGTCCCCATAGTGAGGCACCAACTCAGCCACGATCTTCTCCAAATGATTCACACCCAGATGAATCGCCATGGTCGTCCCATGCTGCGCCAAACTACTGAACGCCTCACCCTCAGGCATCGCGGTCTTATCCGCATACCGCGTCAAAATCACACTCTGCGCAATGTCCGGCAACGTCAGCTCAGCCTCCAACAACGCCGCACACGCCGCCACTGCCGTAACCCCGGGAATGATCTGAAACCCAATCCCCAGCTCCCGCAACAGCCGAATCTGCTCCCCAATCGCCCCGTACAAACTCGGATCCCCGGAATGCACCCGCGCTACATCCTGGCCTTTCTCATGGGCCGTCTTGATCAGCCCAATGATCTGCTCCAGATGCAGCTCCGCACTGTTAACCACCAACTCCGCCTGATGCCCCTCAAGCACCGCCGCCGGCACCAGCGAACCGGCATAGATGATCACCGGGCAACTGCGAATCAGCCGCTGCCCCTTGACGGTGATCAGTTCCGGGTCGCCTGGACCTGCGCCGATGAAAAAGACAGTCATGGATACATTCCTGTGAAAAAAAGCACGCGAGCAGCCCCCCAGATGAAGGTTGCTCATGATCAAAGCTGACGATTATCGGGAATTCAGCCGGCGCAAGCCAATGCAAAGGTGGCCTGGGCGGTTTTTTTGCGGGTGACCAGTAGGGTAGCAGGGCCTTGGGACAGGTGTTCTGCCAGGGCCAGGGCGGCACTTTCCGCGATGCCGTAGCAGCCGGTATAAGCAAAAACCGTCTCAGACTTATGGCTCAATCGATCTTCATAAGACGCCAATTGCGCCGCACTGAAAAACATCAACGGCAGACCCAGAACCTGAGCCAGTGCCAGCAACCCCGGCTCATCCTGTTTGCGATCAAGACTGGCCAACGCAGTGACGCACTGACGTTCAATGCCACCCTCGGCGAGGGCGGCATTGAACAGCTCAAGCAGGGCGTCGACAGAACAACCCCGCTGGCAACCCAGGCCCACCGCCAGGATCATGCCGAATACTGACCATCACGGTTGCGGCGAAACAGCCACGCACTGATCAAGCCCAGCGCCAGCCAGAAGGCAACGTTGGTCAGCTGCGAGGCGACCTTGAACTGAGCTTCCAGGGCTTCCGGTGCCAGCATCGAGTGGACTTCCGGCTGTGGCGCACCAATCACATGGGGCACCGCCAGGATCGCTACGCCCAGGACTTTCAGCAACCCGTTGCGACCGAATACGATCAGCGCAATACCGGCAGCGGTGGAGCCGGCGGTGCCGATCCACCAGATCTGCCGTTGTGCCAAGTCTGCGGCAGCCGTGCCCGGCAATTCAGGCGGCAAACCCAGGGTCGGCGCCAACACAAAGGTGGCGTAACCGGCCAGGCCCCACAGCAGGCCTTGAGCCGTGCGGGTTGGTGCACGCAGGGTGTACAGGCCGGCAAGCATCAGGGCAAAACCCACGGCAACCACCAGGTTACCGCCCGTGGTCGACAGCACACGCTGCCAGCCATTTTCCGGCTCCCAGGCTTCGGCGTCGTGGGTGTGGGCCGCAGCGCCGGCATGCTCATGCACTTCGGTGGCCACGGGGGCTTTTTCGAAGGTTTCCGCCTGCAGAATCAGTGGGGCGACCCAGAAGCTTTGCAGCAAGGTCAGCAACAAGGCGGCCAGAAGACCGGTGAAACCTGCGGTTTGGGCAATACGCTTGATCATGTCGGCAGGTCTCAGTGGCACGGGAACGCGGCGCTGTGGCGGGTATCGTGGGCGGCGTTGTGCACCGCTTCGATGTGCGAGAAACCGGCGAAATACACCAGGCACGCGCCGAGGATCGACGCGCCGATGGCGGCGGTCAGGCGTTGGCTCAGGGTGGCAGTGGTGCTGGCGGTAGAGGCGGTGCTGCTGATGATCGACATGGCGCGTCCCTTCAGGGTTCAGGGTGCACGAGCGCATGAAAACCCCGCGAGCCAGGCACGCAGGGTTCTGAACAGCGCCCGCCCACCGCGGGTTTGTTATCTGATTTTTTCGGGCCGGTCTCCGGGCTTGCGAGGGGCCTTGGCCTTGAAAGCATCACCTTCCCATGCCCTGGAGGCACAGTGGATTTGACGCTTCACTCGCTTACCGTTGCGGGGGCAGCACCGGACTCGTCACGCCCTTGAGTAAAGGAACATGACTCACCGGTTTCCCGTTTCACCCTGTGAAGGGCACCCGAAACAAGATGTGTAGGAGAGCATGGGCGGGCGATGGGCGTCAAATCGCCGCGTTAACCCCAGCGTTTGAACAACAAACTGGCATTCACGCCACCAAAGCCGAATCCATTGGATATCGCGTATTCAATCGGCAGCGGCCGGGCTTGGCCTCGGACCATATCCAGCCCTTCGGCAGCGGGGTCCGGGTTGTCCAGGTTGAGGGTGGCCGGGGCAATCTGGTCGCGCAGGGCGAGCACGGTGAAGATCGCCTCGATCCCGCCTGCTGCGCCCAACAGATGGCCGGTCGCCGACTTGGTGGCGCTGATCGCGACGCTGGCATTTGCACCGAACAGCGTATTGATCGCCGCCAGCTCGCCGTTGTCACCTACGGGTGTCGACGTGGCATGGGCGTTCAAGTGCTGGATTTGTGCGGCGCTGATGCCCGCCTGCGCAATCGCGAGTTCCATTGCCCGGCGTGCGCCGGAGCCATCTTCCGGCCCCGAGGTCATGTGATAGGCGTCGGCGCTGGTACCGTAGCCCACCAGCTCGGCGATAGGCGTTGCCCCGCGAGTCAGTGCGTGCTCCAGTTCCTCGATCACCAATATCCCGGCACCTTCGCCCATCACAAATCCATCTCGGCCTTGATCAAATGGGCGCGAAGCCAGTGCCGGCGTGTCGTTGTAATCGCTGGACAGCGCACGCGCCGCCGCGAAACCGCCGAGGCTGACCCGGTGGATGCAGGCTTCGGCGCCGCCACACACGGCGATGTCGATTTCCCCTGCACGGATCATCCGAGCGGCATCACCAATCGCCTGTACGCCGGCGGCGCAAGCGGTGACGGGGGAGCCCAGCGGGCCTTTCAGTTGATGCTGGATCGACACGTGCCCGGCCGCCATGTTGCCGAGGAATGACGGAATCGTGAACGGCGACAGGCGGCGCGGCCCTTTGTTGTCAGCCGTTCGGACGGCCTCGGCAATCGCGGGAAAACCACCCACGCCGGAGGCAATAATGGTCGCGGTACGTTCCTGCTGCGAGGGCGTTTGCGGACTCCATCCCGCCTGGGCCAGCGCCTCTTGCGCGGCGGCCAGGGCAAACACGATGAACCGGTCCATCTTGCGCTGCTCTTTCGCCGGGATGACAGTGTCCGGGTCGAAGCCGGCTTCAGGGTCTTGGACGCAGTCCAACACTTGGCCGCCGATGCTGATTGCCAGGTCGCCGACCAATGCCTCGGGTAACCTGCGAATGCCGGATTCACCTGCCAGCAGGCGTTTCCAGGTCTGTTCGACGCCGGTTCCCAGCGGGGTCACTGCACCCATGCCGGTCACAACAATTCGCTTACTCATGATCGCTTAGCTCCGCAAATTTCAGGTTGGTAGCCCTGTAAGGACGAAGCTATCATTATGAAAGTAACATCGGATAGCTTAAATTTGCGTGCCCACCCCACAGAGGAACTGCAATGCAACGTAAGTCGCTGGTAAATGCCGAATGCCCGGTAGCCCGTGGAGTGGAACGGGTAGGCGAGTGGTGGAGCATCCTGATCATGCGCGATGCGCTCCAAGGCTTGCGGCGCTTTGACGAGTTTTCCCAGAGCCTGGAGATTGCCCCGAACATGCTCACGCGCCGGCTCAACAGCCTGGTGGAAGCGGGGCTGCTGGAGCGTCGGCAATACAGCGAGCGGCCGCCACGTTTCGAGTACGTGCCGACGCCGGTCGGCGAGGATTTCCGGGTGGTGATCATGGCGTTTATCGGCTGGGGCAACCGCCACTTCGCTACCGAAGGTGAAAGCCTGCAATTGGTCGACCGGGAAACCCGGCGCCCGGTGGAAGTGGCGGTGGTGGATGCCGACGGTGCACGGGTGCCTTTCGAGCAGTGCAGCGTCCAGGCCGGACCGGCGGCGAGCGAAGGCATGCTGGAGCGCCTGGCGCTGCTTCGCGCCAAACGCTCGGACATTGACCCGTCCCCGCGCACTGCGTAGCCTTGCACCTTCGAGGTTCTTCGGCCCAGGCCGAAGCTAAGAAGGGAACGCGGTCAATGCCGCGGCTGCCCCCGCAACTGTAAAGGGTTTATCTGACTGCCACGCCACTGCCTGAACAAGGCGGGAAGGCGCAGCCAGCGCCGGCGTCGCCGTCGGCAAGCCCCAAGCCAGGAGACCTGCCTCGCAACCGATTTTCTACTTCAACCGGGCGGGGTGATCCGGTGGCGAATTCTGCTTCTGCGCACCCGCGCAGGGCCACTCGTCCCGTATGCCCGCCCCAAAGGGCATCCGATGAAAACACTGGCCAAACTCCCCGTCACCATCGTTACCGGCTTCCTCGGCTCGGGCAAGACCACCTTGCTGCGCCACATGCTGGATAACGCCCAGGGTCGCCGCATCGCGGTGATCGTCAACGAGTTCGGCGAGCTGGGCATTGACGGTGAAATCCTCAAGCAATGCTCCATCGGCTGCACCGAAGAAGAAGCCAACGGCCGCGTCTACGAATTGGCCAATGGCTGCCTGTGCTGCACGGTCCAGGAAGAGTTCTTCCCGGTGATGCGCGAACTGGTCGCCCGTCGCGGCGACCTCGACCATATCCTCATCGAAACCTCGGGCCTGGCCCTGCCAAAACCCTTGGTCCAGGCGTTCCAGTGGCCGGAAATCCGCAGTGCCTGCACCGTTGACGCCGTGATCACCGTGGTCGACAGCCCGGCCGTGGCCGCCGGCACGTTCGCCGCCTTCCCGGACCAGGTCGACGCCCAACGCAAGCTCGACCCGAACCTGGACCACGAATCCCCGCTGCACGAGCTGTTCGCCGACCAACTGGCCAGCGCCGACCTGGTGATCCTCAACAAGTCCGACCTGATCAGCCCTGAAGACCTGGCCCGTGTGCGCCTGGAAGTGGCTGAAGAACTGCCGCCGGCGGTCAAAATCATCGAAGCCAGCAGCGGTCGCCTGCCGCTGGACGTGTTGATCGGCCTGGGCGCGGGCTCCGAAGAACATATCGACGGCCGCCACAGTCATCACGATCATCACCACGAAGGTGAAGACGACCACGATCACGACGCCTTCGATTCCATCTCCATCGAACTGCCCCAGGCTGACGAAAGCCTGCTGCTGGACGCCCTGACCCAACTGGTGGTCAAGCACGGCATCCTGCGGGTCAAGGGTTTTGCGGCGATCCCGAACAAACCGATGCGCCTGCTGATCCAGGGCGTGGGCACCCGTTTTGACAAGCACTTCGACCGCGCCTGGCGCGCCGATGAGCCGCGCGCCACGCACCTGGTGCTGATCGGCCAGGAACTCGACGCCGCCTTGCTTGAAGCGCAACTGCGCGCTGCCCTCAGCGTTTAAACCATGCACCTGCTCAGGACCCAGCCCGGCGGTTTCGTTTCGGATGACAACATCGCCGACCTTGGGCAAACCCCCGCCGAGCTGGTAATCCTGTGCAGCGGCGATTCCAGCCTGGCGCTGCTGGCCGAAGCGGCCCAGCAGTTGCCCGAGGATTACCCGAGCCTGCGTCTGGCCAACCCGATGCAGGTGCAGAACCATGCTTCGGTCGACCTGTATGTGGACGAGGTACTGCGTCACGCCAAGGTCATCCTGATTTCGCTGCACGGCGGCATCGGTTATTGGCGCTACGGTATCGAGCGCCTGGTGGAGTTGGCCGAGCGCGGTGTGCAGTTGATCCTGGTGCCGGGTGATGATCGCCCGGACCCGGAGCTCAGCGGCCTCAGCACCGTGGGAGCGGAGGAGCGTGACCGGCTCTGGCACTTCCTGCGCCAGGGCGGCTTGGGGAATGCGCTGGATTTCTATCGTTGCCTGGCGGCGAGCTACCTTGGGCGCGATTACGCCTGGGACGAGCCGCAAACCCTGCCGCGCACGGCGATTTATCACCCGCACAAAGCCAATGCCCGTCTCAACGATTGGCTGGCGGACTGGCAAGCTGATTTTCCGGTGGCGGCGGTGCTGTTCTACCGCTCCCATTTGCAGGCGGCCAACACCGGCTTTATCGATGTGTTTTGCCAACGCTTGCAGGCGGCGGGTCTTAACCCGTTGCCGATGGCGGTGGCGAGTTTGAAAGAGCCCGGCTGCCTGACGGTGGTCGAGGACTTGTTGGACGAAGTGCACGCCTCGGTGATTCTGAACACCACCGGCTTTGCCCAATCCAGCCCCGAAGCCCCGCACCTGCGGCCGTTTCGCCGCAATATCCCGGTGATCCAGGCGATTTGCGCCCAGGACAACGAGCCCGGCTGGCAGGCCAGCGAGCAAGGCCTCGGCCCCCGGGACCTGGCGATGCACATCGCGTTGCCGGAACTGGACGGGCGCATCATCAGCCGGCCCATCAGCTTCAAAGACCTGGCCTGGCGCAGCGAGCGCAGCCAGTCGGATGTGGTGTGCTATCGCGCACAGCCGGAGCGCATGGACTTCGTCGCCGAACTGGCACGGCGTTGGGTGGAGCTGGCGCGGGTGCCGAATGGCGAAAAGCGCATCGCGCTGATCCTCGCCAACTACCCGACCCGGGATGGGCGTATCGGCAATGGCGTGGGGCTCGACACCCCAGCCGCCGCGCTGAACATCTTGCGTGCATTAAAGACTGAAGGTTATCCGCTGCCGGACGTGTTGCCGCAAAGCGGTACCACGCTGATCCAGGAACTGTTGGGCGGTGTCAGCAACGACCTGGACAGCCTCGACCTGCGTCCGTGTCACCAAAGCCTGGCGCTCGACGACTACGAAGCGATGTTCAACCGCTTGCCCGAGTCTAACCGCCAAGCGGTTTTGGCACGCTGGGGCACACCTCATACCGATCCGATGTTCCGCGACGGCCGCATGATGATTGCCGGCCTGCGTTTCGGCCTGACCTTCGTCGGCATCCAGCCGGCCCGGGGTTACCAGGTCGACGCCAGTGCCGTTTATCACGACCCGGACCTGGTGCCGCCCCACGGTTACTTGGCGTTCTACTTCTGGTTGCGCCAGACCTACAGCGCCCACGGCGTGATCCACGTCGGCAAGCACGGCAACCTGGAGTGGCTGCCGGGCAAGGGCGTCGGGCTTTCCGAGAACTGTTGGCCGGACGCATTGCTCGGGCCGTTGCCGAATATCTACCCGTTTATCGTCAACGACCCGGGCGAGGGCGCCCAGGCCAAGCGCCGCACCCAGGCCGTGATCATCGATCACCTGATGCCGCCGCTGACCCGTGCCGAAACCTACGGGCCGCTGCGCGACCTGGAGCTGTTGGCCGACGAATATTACGAAGCACAACTGCTCGACCCACGGCGCGCCCGCGAGCTGCAAAAGGACATTCTCAAGCTGGTGCGGGAAACCCGGATCGACCAGGAGCTGGCCCTGGACGAAAACCTCGACAGCGACGCCGATGCGGCGATCTGGCTGCCGCGCCTGGACACTTACCTGTGTGACTTGAAGGAGTCGCAGATTCGCGATGGCCTGCACATTTTCGGCGAGTCGCCCGAGGGCCGTTTGCGCATCGACACCTTACTGGCCTTGCTGCGCATTCCCCGTGGCGATGGTCGCGGGCCGCAATCGAGTCTGCTGCGAGTATTGGCCAAGGCTTTTGAGCTGGGTTTCGATCCGCTGGATTGCGCCTTGGCCGAGCCGTGGACCGGGCGTCGTCCATTGGTGTTGCAGGATATCGACACGCAATTGTGGCGTACCGCCGGCGACACCCGTGAACGCCTGGAGTTGTATGCCGCACGCCTGATCGAGCAGGCCCTGGAAGGTGCGGTGGAGCAGCTTGAAGAGCCCGGTTGGGAAGACGTCAAGTCGGTGATCGAGAGCCTGCGCATCGTCGTCGCGCCGCGCCTGGATGCTTGCGGCCCGGCGGAAATGCGCGGGTTGCTGGACGCATTGAGCGGGCGGTTCGTCCCGGCCGGGCCCAGCGGCGCGCCGAGCCGGGGCCGCCTGGACGTGTTGCCTACCGGGCGCAATTTTTTCTCGGTGGATGTGCGCAACCTGCCCACTACCACCGCTTGGCGTATCGGCTTCCAATCGGCGAACCTGATTCTTGAGCGTCACCTGCAAGACCATGGCGATCACTTGCGCCAACTCGGCCTGTCGGTGTGGGGCACCGCCACCATGCGCACCGGCGGCGACGACATTGCCCAGGCCATGGCGCTGATGGGCGTGCGCCCGGTATGGGCCACGGGCAGCCAGCGGGTGGATGACTTTGAAATCCTGCCCATCAGCCTGCTGGACCGGCCACGAGTGGATGTGACCTTGCGCGTGTCGGGCTTCTTTCGCGATGCGTTCGCCAACTTGATCCGCCTGTTCGACGCAGCGGTGCAAGCGGTGGCGGCGCTGGACGAGCCCGACGACCTGAACCCCCTGGCCGCCAAGGTGCGCAGCGAGCGCGAAGCGTTGCGCCTGTCGGGCCTGGACGAGGAAGCGGCGGCGAAGCAGGCCGGTTGGCGGATCTTCGGCGCCAAGCCCGGGGCCTACGGGGCCGGCGTGCAGGGCGCGATTGATGGGCGCTTGTGGCAAAGCCGCGAAGACCTGGCCGAGGTTTACCTGAACTGGGGCGGCTACGCCTATGGCGGCTCCGACGAAGGCACCGCCGCCCGTGAACAGTTTGCCCAGCGCTTGAGCCAGGTGCAGGCGGTGTTGCAGAACCAAGACAACCGCGAGCATGACCTGCTCGACTCCAATGACTACTACCAATTCCAGGGCGGCATGCTCGCCGCCGTGGAAACCCTGAGCGGCGACAAGGCCGCCAGCTATCATGGTGACCACAGCCAGCCGGACCTGCCGAAGATCCGCACGCTGAAGGAAGAGCTGAACCGGGTGATTCGTGCCCGGGCGGCCAATCCGAAGTGGATCGAAGGGGTGAAGCGCCACGGCTACAAAGGCGCGTTCGAGATGGCCGCGACCGTGGACAATCTGTTTGCGTTCGACGCCACCACGGCGCTGATCGACGATCATCAATACGCGTTGCTGGCGGACGCCTATTTGCTGGACCCGGACACCCGCGCCTTTGTGCAGCAGCACAACCCGGATGCCCTGCGGGACATGACCGAACGCATGCTCGAAGCCCAGCAGCGTGGCATGTGGCAGGCGCCCGGGGCGTACCGCGAGGCGTTGGAAAACCTGTTGTTGGATATAGAAGAAGGCAGTTGATGACCGACCTCCCGCATTTCCCGCTGTCCGCCGTTGTCGGCGCCGACGCCTTGAAACTGGCCCTGTGCCTGACCGCCATCGACCCGAAAATCGGCGGCGTGCTGATTGAAGGCCCGCGCGGCATGGCCAAGTCCACCCTGGCCCGTGGCCTGGCGGACCTGCTCGCCAGCGGCCAGTTCGTTACGCTGCCGTTGGGCGCTACCGAAGAGCGTCTGGTGGGCACCCTCGACCTGGACGCGGCGCTCGGCGAAGGCCGCGCCCAGTTTTCCCCCGGCGTACTGGCCAAGGCCGACGGCGGCGTGCTCTATGTCGATGAAGTCAATTTACTGCCCGATCACCTGGTGGACCTGCTGCTGGACGTGGCCGCCAGCGGCACCAACCTGATCGAGCGCGACGGCATTTCCCACCGGCATTCGGCGCGTTTCGTGCTGATTGGCACCATGAACCCGGAAGAGGGCGAGTTGCGCCCGCAACTGCTCGACCGGTTTGGCTTCAACGTGGCGCTGAGCGGGCACACCCATCCGGCCGAGCGTGGGCAGATCATCCGTCGCCGGCTGGATTTCGACAGTGACCCTCAGGGTTTCTGCGGGCAATGGGCCGACCGGCAGGCCGCGTTGCGTGAGCGCTGCACACAGGCCCGCGCGTTGCTGGACAGCATCCCGTTGGATGACCAGGCGCTGGCGCAGATCACCGAACGTTGTTTTGCGGCGGGCGTCGACGGCCTGCGCGCCGACCTGGTCTGGCTGCGTGGCGCTCGTGCCCATGCCGCCTGGCGGGGTGCGACGGTCATCAGTGAAGAAGATATTGAAGCGGTCGCGGAATTCGCCCTACGTCACCGGCGCCAGGAGCACTCACCGCCTGCTGCTCCGCCTGCAGGCGGTCAATCACCCAAGCCCGAGGATTCAACAGAAGGCCAGGGCCAATGGGGCGACATGCCCGCGCCCGCCTTGTCGATAGGCGCTCGCCGTGATGTGCCCACCTGGCCAAAAAAGCCCTAGGCATCCGCCCCAGGCCTCACGCGGGGGCGGATGCACGGCCCAAGGCGGGTCGACTGGACAAGGGCCGGCGAGGCCAGGCGCGCAGCGCGGCCGAAGGTTCGATCAACTGGCCGGGTACCTTGCTCGGCGGACGGCCCCAACGCCGTGAAGACCTGCTGTATCAACTGCGCAGCCGCACGCCCCATGAGCTGTGGCTGGTGATTGTCGATGCTTCGGCCTCCACCCGGCGGCATCAGGCGCTGAGTGATGCCAAGGGGTTACTGGCCCAGTTGTTCGACGATGCCTATCGACAGCGGGCGCGCATGGCGTTGCTCACCGCGAGCGGACAATCGCCAAAATGGCAGGTGCAGGGATTAAAGGCGGCGAAAGGGCTGGGTCACTGGCTTGATGGCCTCGGCGCAGGCGGCGGCACGCCATTGTTGGCAGCGCTGGACGAAGCGGGGCACTGGTTGGCGGCTCGGCGCAAGCGTTACCCGGTGGAGCAGCAGCGGTTGCTGGTGATCACCGATGGACGGCTGAAGGATGTGGCGGGGCTGCCGCAACTGGACTGCCCGGGTTTGCTGGTGGATATCGAGCGTGGCCCGATTCGCTTGGGTCGCGCGAAAGCGCTGGCTACCGGGCTGCAGGTGGATTATCGGCACATCGATCACCTGTAAGCCCCCCCCCCCCCGCAAATCCGTCCGTAAATTCGTCCGTAGCAGCTGTCGAGCGTCAGCGAGGCTGCGTCGGGCGCGACTCGATAATGGAGGATGACTCGGCAATTGCGGGGCTGCCGACGCAGCCTCGCTGGCGCTCGACAGCGGCTACGGGGGTGCCGGGTACGTTCGGCCATAGATCCGCCACCAGGAACAGCCGTTCGGCTTCTTCCCATTCTCCTTCGCTGTTTTCCACCAGGCGCACCAGCAATTGCGCGGGCGCCATGGGGTCCAGTTCGGTTAGCCAGTGCTGCATCCGGGCCGCATCCCAAGCTTCATCCGCCGGGTAGTGCGCCGGTGCCAGCCACGCATGGCGGGGTAGCGGTTGCCAGCGACCGGCGGGGCTTTGCTCGATAAACCGTGACCAATCGCGCTGATGCAGCCAGCGGCCATTCAGGTGCTGCGGATGCGCGCCCACCGGCGCCTGCGCCATGCCGGGCCATGGGTAGAGCAAATACCCGCCCAGCCATAGATGGGCATCAAATCTCTGGATATCCAGCGCCGCCAGTATTTCGCGGCTTTCCGGCCGGGCGGAAATCGGCAATTGATGCTGCGCCAGATGGGCCAGTTTGCGGTCGAGCCGGTCATGACAGCCCGGGCCCAGCCATTGCGCGGTGTCCCGGCCGTCGCCGTCCTGGGGCCCGAGATAAAGTTTGATCGCCAGTTCCAGATGATGCACGCCATCACGGTCGCGCAGCAGCATGTCCAGCTCGCCGAGGGTATGCCCGGCTTGGCGGATCGGCAGGTTGGCCGCCAGCAATTCCACGCCGGGCGCATGCTGCACGGCGAATTGCCACAGCCGTTCGTAATACAGCCCCAACCGACGGGTACGTGCCTGGCTCAGCCAATGCAGCAAGGCGCTGCTGTCCTGGTCCAGCTGGCGCAGCCAGTGTTCCAGCAAATGCGGGGCCTGCACCCAGTCGCTGCCGGTCAGCGGGTGGCGTTGTGGCCAGGGTGTCTGCTCAAGCATCGGCGGGGCGAGCATCACCCACGCGAGGTCGCGCACCTCGGGGTGACGCAGTTGGCGGGGCAGGTGCTGTAAATCAGGGAACAGAGTCATGGTCCGAGCATAGCCTTTTACAGTCGGGAAGGGGGCTGAGAACCGTTGTCGTCTGGGGTTTGCGGCGACAAAGGATTTTGTGTAACGCCGGCTTTCGCCCATAATCGTTCTTTTTTGCCAGAACCCGAACCCCGCAGGAGCCCCATGGAGCAATTTCGCAATATCGGCATTATCGGTCGCCTGGGCAGTACCCAGGTGCTGGACACCGTCCGCCGACTGAAAAAGTTTCTGCTCGAGCGCCACCTGCATGTGATCCTCGAAGACACCATCGCTGAAATCCTCCCCGGCCACGGCCTGCAAACCTCGTCGCGCAAGATGCTCGGTGAAGTCTGCGACATGGTGATCGTGGTAGGCGGCGACGGCAGCCTGTTGGGCGCGGCCCGGGCGCTGGCGCGGCATAACGTGCCGGTGCTGGGGATCAACCGCGGGAGCCTGGGGTTCCTCACCGATATTCGCCCCGACGAGCTGGAAGTCGAAGTGGCCAAGGTGCTGGACGGCCATTACCTGGTGGAAAACCGCTTCCTGCTGCAAGCCGAAGTGCGCCGCCACGGCGAAGCCATCGGCCAGGGCGACGCCCTCAATGACGTGGTGCTGCACCCCGGCAAGTCGACGCGGATGATCGAGTTCGAGTTGTACATCGACGGCCAGTTCGTGTGCAGCCAGAAGGCCGACGGCCTGATCGTCGCCACGCCTACCGGGTCCACGGCCTACGCGCTGTCGGCCGGCGGGCCGATCATGCATCCCAAGCTGGATGCCATTGTGATCGTGCCGATGTACCCCCATATGTTGTCCAGCAGACCTATCGTGGTCGACGGCAACAGTGAGTTGAAAATCGTGGTGTCCAAAGACATGCAGATCTACCCGCAAGTCTCCTGCGACGGGCAGAACCATTTCACCTGCGCCCCCGGTGACACCATCACCGTGAGCAAAAAGGCACAGAAGTTGCGGTTGATCCACCCGCTGGACCACAACTACTACGAAGTGTGCCGCACCAAGCTGGGCTGGGGCAGCCGCTTGGGGGGTGGAGGCGACTGATGCTCGATCCCGCGCGTAGCTACGACCTGATTGGTGACGTGCACGGTTGCGCTCATACCCTTGAGCACTTGCTCGACCGGTTGGGTTACCACAAGCAGGGCGGCACCTGGCGGCATCCGTCGCGAATGGCCGTGTTCCTCGGCGATATCATCGACCGTGGCCCGCGCATTCGCGAGGCGCTGCATATCGTCCACGACATGACCGAGGCCGGCCAGGCGCTGTGCATCATGGGCAACCATGAGTTCAACGCCCTGGGCTGGAGCACGCCCGCACCCCCCGGCAGCGGCAAGCAGTTCGTGCGCGAGCACACGCCACGCCATGCGCGGTTGATCCATGAAACCCTGACCCAGTTCGAGCAGCACCCGGCGGATTGGCATGACTTCCTCGGCTGGTTCTATGACATGCCGCTGTTTGTCGATGCCGGGCGATTCCGCGTGGTGCACGCTTGCTGGGACAACGGCTTTATCGAGCCCCTGCGCGCGCATTTCCCGGACGGCTGCATCGACCAGCACTTCCTGCAAGCCGCCGCCGTGCCCGGCAGTTTCGCCAGCAACGCCTTCGACCGCCTGCTGCGCGGCACCGACATGCGCCTGCCGGACGGCCTCACCCTGACTGGCGGCGACGGGCTGACGCGCTCGTTCTTCCGCACCAAGTTCTGGGAAGATGACCCGAAAACCTACGGCGACATCGTGTTCCAACCTGATGCGCTGCCGGAACCGGTGGCCGCCACGCCGCTGTCGTCCACCGAGAAAAATTCCCTGCTGCGCTACGGCGTCGACGAGCCGTTGCTGTTCGTCGGCCATTACTGGCGCAGCGGTAAACCCGCGCCGATCCGTCCGAACCTGGCCTGCCTGGACTACAGCGCGGTGCTGTACGGCAAGTTGGTGGCTTACCGGCTGGATCAGGAAACCCGCCTGGACCCGCGTAAATTTGTTTGGGTCGATGTCGAGCGCCCTGAGGTTATTACATGAGTACCGTGGCTGTATTACGTCTGCCGCTGGCGGTGGATTTGAGTGGTTTCGTCAAGCTTCTGCAACGCATGCAAGTGCCCCATCGCGTCAGCGAAGAAGCCGGGGAGCAAGTGCTGTGGGTGCCCGATTCCATCAGCGAAGACGTGAAGGTCTTGTACCAGCGCTTTCCGGCCGGTGACCCGGACCAGCAACTGGATATTCCGGCACAGGCAGCGACGGCCAAGCGTCCGGGGTTTGTCCAGCAGCTGCGCCACAGCCCGGTGACCGGACTTGTCCTGCTGCTGAGCATCATCGTCGGCGCCGTGACGCTGCTGGGGGATAACCTGCAAGCCATGAGCTGGCTGACGTTCCTGCCGTTCAGTGTGTCGGGCGAGTACCTGCACTTCACGCCGCTGGCCGACAGTCTCGCATCGGGGCAGTGGTGGCGGTTGGTCACGCCGATGCTGATCCACTTCGGCATCCTGCACCTGGCCATGAACGGCATGTGGTATTGGGAACTGGGGCGGCGTATCGAGCTGCGCCAGGACAGTATCAACCTGCTGGGCTTGACCCTGTTGTTCAGCCTGGTGTCGAACTACGCGCAGTACTATTTTGGTGGTCCTGGCCTGTTTGGCGGGTTGTCCGGGGTGCTGTACGGCTTGCTCGGGCATTGCTGGATCTATCAGTTGTTGTCGCCGAACCCGGCGTATCGCCTGCCTCGCGGGGTGTTGGTGATGATGCTGGTGTGGTTGGTGCTGTGCCTGTCGGGCCTGGTTTCGATGATCGGTTTCGGCGAAATCGCCAACGCGGCCCACGTGGGTGGCCTGGTGATGGGTTGCCTGACCGGTTTGCTGGGTGGCTTGTACAGCCGCCGCAAAATGTCTCCTATTTAGTTAAGGAAGAGTCTTATGTCCTCTTTTGTCGAAATGATCGAAAACATCACCCCGGACATCTACGAGAGCCTTAAGCTCGCCGTGGAAATCGGCAAGTGGTCCGATGGCCGCAAGCTCACCGCCGAGCAGCGTGAACTGTCGTTGCAGGCGGTGATCGCCTGGGAACTGCAGAACCTGCCGGAAGACCAGCGCACTGGCTACATGGGCCCGCAGGAGTGCGCTTCGAAGTCGGCGCCGGTGCCGAACATCCTGTTCAAGTCGGATGCCATCCATTGATTGAGATTGGCCGTGGTGCAGTCAGCAAGATGTCGGCGCAGTTGGGTGAGCCGACCGTTCAATACGCGTTTCGCCTGGGCGACATTGAGGTGCCGGTCAACCCGTTGATTGGCACCACCGTGCGCCTGGAATACCTCGGTGCGATCCATTGCACCCATTGCGGTCGCAAGACCAAGACCAGTTTCAGCCAGGGTTACTGCTACCCGTGCATGACCAAACTGGCCCAGTGCGACCTGTGCATCATGAGCCCCGAGCGCTGCCATTACGACGCCGGCACCTGCCGCGATCCGGCCTGGGGTGAAAAATTCTGCATGACCGACCACGTGGTGTACCTGGCGAATTCGTCGGGGATCAAGGTCGGCATTACCCGCGCCAGCCAGTTGCCTACCCGCTGGCTGGACCAGGGCGCGAGCCAGGCGCTGCCGATCATGCGGGTTGCCACGCGCCAGCAGTCGGGCTTCGTCGAAGACCTGTTCCGCAGCCAGGTGGCCGACAAGACCAACTGGCGCGCGCTGCTCAAGGGCGACGCCCAGGCGGTAAATCTTGCGCAGGTCCGCGACGAACTGTTCGCCAGCTGTGCCGAAGGCTTGCTGGGTTTGCAGGAGCGCTTTGGCCTACAAGCCATCCAACCGGTTTCCGACATCGAACCGATCGAAATCCGCTACCCGATCGAGCAGTACCCGACCAAGATTGTCAGCTTCAACCTGGACAAGAACCCGATTGCCGAAGGCACGCTGATGGGGATCAAGGGCCAATACCTGATCTTTGATACCGGCGTGATCAACATTCGTAAATACACGGCCTACCAGCTCGCCGTGCATCAGTAGAAGGACGACAGACATGCGCACCGAACAGCCGAAGATGATTTACCTGAAGGACTATCAGGCGCCGGACTACCTGATCGACGAGACGCACCTGACCTTCGAGTTGTTCGAGGACCATAGCCTGGTCCACGCGCAGCTGGTGATGCGCCGCAACCCCGAGCGCGGCGCCGGCTTGCCGCCACTGGTGCTGGACGGGCAGCTGCTGGAGCTGCTGTCGGTGAACCTGGCAGACCAGGAACTGACCGACGCCGACTACCAGTTGAGCGACAGCCACCTGACCGTGCACCCCACCAGCGCGACCTTCACCCTCGACACCACGGTGAGGATCCATCCGGAAACCAACACGGCCCTGGAAGGCCTGTACAAGTCCGGCGGCATGTTCTGCACCCAGTGCGAGGCCGAAGGTTTCCGCAAGATCACCTATTACCTCGATCGCCCGGACGTGATGAGCGTGTTCACCACCACGGTGATCGCCGAGCAACACAGTTACCCGGTGCTGCTGTCCAACGGCAACCCGATTGCTTCCGGCCCTGGCGAAGACGGCCGGCACTGGGCGACCTGGGAAGACCCGTTCAAGAAACCGGCTTACCTGTTCGCACTGGTGGCCGGTGATTTGTGGTGCGTCGAAGACTCCTTCACCACCATGACCGAGCGCAGCGTGGCGCTGCGCATCTATGTCGAGCCGGAAAACATCGACAAGTGCCAGCACGCCATGAACAGCCTGAAGAAGTCCATGCGCTGGGACGAAGAAGCCTATGGTCGCGAGTACGACCTCGACATCTTCATGATCGTCGCGGTCAACGACTTCAACATGGGCGCCATGGAGAACAAGGGCCTCAACATCTTCAACTCCAGCGCCGTGCTGGCCCGTGCCGAAACCGCCACCGACGCCGCGCACCAGCGTGTGGAGGCGATCGTCGCCCACGAGTACTTCCACAACTGGTCGGGCAATCGCGTCACCTGCCGCGACTGGTTCCAGCTGTCGCTGAAGGAAGGCTTCACGGTGTTCCGTGATTCGCAGTTCTCTGCCGACATGAACTCGGCCACCGTCAAGCGTATTCAGGATGTGGCCTATCTGCGCACGCACCAGTTCGCTGAAGATGCTGGCCCGATGGCCCACGCGGTACGCCCGGACGGCTTTATCGAAATCTCCAACTTCTACACCCTGACCGTGTACGAAAAGGGCTCGGAAGTGGTCCGCATGATCCAGACCTTGCTCGGGGCCGAAGGCTTCCGCAAGGGCAGCGACCTGTACTTCGAACGCCACGACGGCCAGGCTGTGACCTGCGATGACTTTATCAAGGCCATGGAAGACGCCAATGGCGCCGACCTGACCCAGTTCAAGCGCTGGTACAGCCAAGCCGGTACACCACGCCTGGCGGTGAGCGAGTCCTACGACGCGGCGGCTAAAACCTACAGCCTGACCTTCCGTCAAAGCTGCCCGGAAACCCCGGACAAAGTAGAGAAACTGCCGTTCGTGATTCCGGTTGAACTGGGCCTGCTGGACAGCAAGGGCGCGGGTATCGCCTTGCGTCTGGCCGGTGAAGCCGCTGCGGGCGCCACGTCCCGGGTGATTTCGGTGACCGAAGCCGAGCAGACCTTTACCTTTGTCGACATCGCCGAACACCCGCTGCCGTCTCTGCTGCGCGGCTTCTCGGCGCCGGTGAAACTGAGCTTCCCGTACAACCGCGACCAATTGATGTTCCTGATGCAGCACGACAGCGATGGTTTCAATCGCTGGGACGCCGGCCAGCAACTGTCGGTGCAGGTGTTGCAGGAGCTGATCGCCCAACATCAGCAGGGCAAGGCATTGGTGCTGGATCAACGCCTGATCACCGCACTGCGCAGCGTATTGAGCGACGAAAGCCTGGACCAGGCGATGGTCGCCGAGATGCTGTCGCTGCCGAGCGAAGCCTACCTGACTGAAATCAGCGAAGTGGCGGACGTCGAGGCCATCCACGTGGCCCGCGAGTTCGCCCGCAAGCAATTGGCCGATCACCTGTTCGAAGGTTTGTGGCTGCGCTACCAGGCCAATCGCGACCTGTCGAAGAAAACCCCATACGTGGCCGAGGCGGAACACTTTGCCCGTCGCGCCTTGCAGAACATCGCACTGTCGTACCTGATGCTCAGCGGCAAGCCGGAAGTGCTGGCAGCGACCCTTGAGCAGTTTGACGCGTGCGACAACATGACCGAGCGCCTGACGGCGTTGGCGGTGTTGGTCAACTCGCCGTTCGAAGAAGAGAAGGCCAAGGCCCTCGCGGTGTTTGCCGAGAACTTCAAGGACAACCCGCTGGTCATGGACCAGTGGTTCAGCGTGCAGGCGGGCAGTGGTTTGCCGGGCGCCCTGGAGCGGGTCAAGGCGTTGATGCAGCATCCAGCGTTCAATATCAAGAACCCGAACAAGGTACGGGCACTGGTGGGCGCGTTTGCCGGGCAGAACCTGATCAACTTCCACGCGGCCGACGGTTCGGGTTATCGGTTCCTGGCGGATCTGGTGATCCAGTTGAATGGCTTCAACCCGCAGATCGCCTCGCGGCAGTTGGCGCCGTTGACCCGCTGGCGCAAATACGACAGCGCGCGGCAGGCGTTGATGAAAGGTGAACTGGAGCGGATTCGCGCTTCGGGCGAGCTGTCCAGTGACGTGTTTGAGGTGGTGAGCAAGAGCCTTGCGTAACTGAGACCGCCGTTTTCTCAAGGCTGAGCAGTGCCTATGTGGCGAGGGAGCTTGCTCCCGCTGGGCTGCGTAGCGGCCCCAAAATCTTGGGAGCGCTGCGCACTGGAGCGCCAGCCTGGTCCAGCGGGAGCAAGTTGGCCTTAGACAACCGGCGGCCAGCGCAGGTCTTGAGCATCTTCGTCGGTGTAGCGTGGGAAACGCTCGGCGATCATCTCGTGGGGCACCCCCAGCGGTATCGCGCTGGCAGCGTCCAGACGGGCCACTTGCTCAGCCGAGAGTTGCACCGTCAGCGCGCCCAGGGTGCCATCCAGCTGTTCGCGGGTGCGCGGGCCCAGAATCGGAATCAGCGCGGTGGTGGAGCGACGGGCTTTTTCCCGCAGCCAGGCGATGGCGATGTGCGTCGGCGTGGCGTCCAGTTCACCGGCGACGGCCAGCAAGGTGTCGAGCACTGCCGTTTCCCGGGCACTTTTTTCCGCGTGAACCAGAATCCCCAGCTTGCTGGCGCGGGTATCGTCCTGGTTGTTGCGGTACTTGCCGGTGAGAAAACCACCCCCCAGCGGTGACCACAATGTGGCGGCCAGACCCAGGGCTTCGGCCATGGGCAGCAACTCACGGTCGGCGGTGCGTTCGGCCAGGCTGTACTCGGTCTGGATCGCTACCAGTGGCGCAAAGCCGCGCACTTCGGCGAGCAGGTCGGCGCGGGCAATGCGCCAGGCAGGGAAGTTGGACAGCCCGGCATAGTGGATCTTGCCAGCACGCACCAGGTCATCAAACCCCCGCAGGATCTCTTCCATCGGCGTGACGTTGTCGCTGATATGCGCCCAGAACAGGTCGATGTGATCGGTGTTCAGGCGTTTAAGGCTTTCTTCGACGGCGCGCACCATGTTCTTGCGGTTATTGCCGAGCTTGAGGGTGCCTTCGTCCTGAGGCTGGGTGCGCAAGGTGTACTTGCTGGCGATCACCAGGCGGTCGCGTTCTGACGCAATGAACTCGCCGAGCAGCACTTCCGATTGGCCGAACTGGTAGCCGTTGGCGGTATCGAGGAAATTACCACCGGCCTCAAGGTAGCCGTCGTAAATCCGCTTGGATTCTTCGCGCTCGGCGCCGTGGCCCCAGCCTGTACCAAAGTTGGCGGTACCCAGGGCCAGCTCTGAAACCCGCAGGCCGCTGCGACGGCCAAAGACTTTATTGCGCATACGAGAACTCCTGACGCTGTGATTTTATTTAAATGTTTTGCAACATCTATTTAATATGATGTGAGTCATATTTCTCGTCAAGCGGCTTTTTTTACCGTTGAAGGGAAGGGCGTCTGCTCCTGACACTTTCTGACAGAGGCCTCTGCTAAGCTGCGCCACCTTCCTTTTTTCGAGCGTGATCAACGTGTCGCGTACCAGTCGTCTGCTGACCTTGTTGCAAGTCCTGCGGGGCAAGAAACGCCCGGTGACGGCCGCCGTGCTGGCGGCGGAACTGGAGATATCCGAACGCACGCTGTACCGCGATATCGCCGAGCTGACGGCGTTGGGCGCGCCGATCTATGGCGAGGCGGGCGTGGGCTATGTGCTGCGTGCGGGCCTGTTCCTGCCGCCGCTGATGCTCAATGCCGACGAGACCGAAGCCATCGTGCTGGGCTTGCGGTATGTCGACCAGCGCGGTGATGACGTACTGAGCCAGGCGGCGGCCAATGCCCTGGCGAAGATTGCTGATGTACTCGACCCGGCGGCTCAGGAAGCGTTGCGCAATCCCACCTTGCTGCCGGGCCCGCCAGGGTTCGGCTACCCGGAAAATCGCGTGCCGTTGAATGTGTTCCGCGAGGCCATTCGCGGCCAGGCCAAGCTGCACATCGATTACGCCGATGCCAGCCAGACCGCCAGCCAGCGCCTGATCTGGCCCCTGGCCCTGGGCTTTCTGAATGAAGTGCGGGTGATCGTCGCGTGGTGCGAATTGCGTGGGGCCTATCGCACCTTCCGTACCGACCGCGTGGCCGCCGCCAGCCTTCACGGCGAGCGTTATCCGGGGCGGCGCAGCGACTGGCTGCGGGGCTGGCGCAAGCTGATGGAGCAGAACGAATCCGGGCCGTTCACTCCTGACAAGAACTGACACAACGCTGCTTTAGCATGGCTCCATAAATCACTAACAAGGAGCTGTCACCATGTCCCAACCCACCCCTGAACTGGCCCCGGCGATTGCGGCCTACATTGCCGCTGCGAATGCCGGCGACGCATCCTTGGTCGCCGATTGTTTTGCCGAAGATGCCAACGTGTTCGACGAAGGCGAGCATCAGGTCGGTACCGCCGCCATTGCGCGCTGGATGGAAGACACCGGGCGCCGTTACCAGCCCAAGGTCCAGGTGCTGAATGTGCAGCACCGCACGGGCAAGGTGCTGGTCAGCAACCTGATCACCGGCAGCTTTCCCGGCAGCCCACTGGAGCTGCGCTATACCTTCCGCCTCAACGAGCAGGGCAAGATTGCCCGATTGGATATTTCCCTGTAGCGGTCATGGCATACTGCCGGGCATGACTTTTGACTCGCCACTCGCCGCCTACCAGCACGCCATCACCGAACAGGGTTTCGTCCCCGACGACGCCCAGCGTGAGGCGGTGCAAGCCCTGCAAGACTGCCATCAAGCCCTGCATCACGGGCATGGGCCTATCACCGGGGTGTACCTGTGGGGCCCGGTCGGCCGGGGTAAGACCTGGCTGATGGACCAGTTCTACCAAAGCCTGCGAGTGCCGGCGCGGCGCCAGCATTTTCATCACTTCATGGGCTGGGTGCACCAGCGCTCGTTCCAACTGACGGGCACCCACGACCCCTTGCAGGCCCTGGCCCGTGAACTGAGCCGGGAAGTGCGGGTGCTGTGTTTTGATGAGTTGTTCGTCAATGACATCGGTGACGCCATCATCCTCGGTCGGCTGTTCCAGGTGATGTTCGAGGAAGGCGTGGTGATGGTCTGCACGTCCAACCAGCCACCGGACCAACTGTACGCAGATGGCTTCAATCGCGATCGTTTCCTGCCGGGAATCGAGGCCATCAAGCGGCATATGCGAGTGGTGGCGGTGGACGGCGGGGAAGATCATCGCCTGCATCCAGGCGCCGCGCTGCAACGTTATTGGGTCGATCAGCCTGAGGCGTTGGCCGAGGTGTTTCGCCAGTTGAGCCATGGGCAGGCGGTGAGCCGCGCGCCGGTTGCGGTGGGCTACCGCACCATCGTGGCGGTGCAGTCCAGTGAGACGGTGCTGTGGTGTCGCTATGCCGATCTGTGCGAGCAGCCGTTGGCCGCGATGGATTTCATGCTGCTGTGTGATCGGTTCAAGGCCATTTTGCTCGGCGAAGTGCCGAATCTAAGTGCACAAAAGCGTCCGGGACGAATCGCCCGTGGCACCGAAGATGCGGCCGAACGGGTGGATGCCGGTGACCGGGAGCTGCCGGAACTGTCGGTGCATGACGACAGCGTGCGGCGGTTCATCGCCCTGGTGGACGAGTGCTACGACCGCAAGGTGCCGCTGTATATCGAGGCCAAGGTACCCCTGGAAAGCCTCTATACCGAGGGTTACCTGGAGTTTCCATTTCGTCGCACCCTGAGCCGCCTGCAAGAGATGCAACTGGCGCGGTTTGGCGAGGCTGGCGCGCTTTCACGCGGGCAAATGTAGTTAATCTCCTTCATCTAATGCCTGCTCCATGCTTACAATCGAGCCCTTCTATGGGGACCGAGTCTCTGTTGCACCGTTAACGAGGAAGGAAATGGACACCGCAGACATCCTGGTGCTGCAAGCCAGCTACACCAATCCGGTACACGCCGAGGCCATTGGCCTGGTGCTCAATCATTACGCCGAAGACCCCATGGGCGGTGGCCAAAGTTTGCCGGCCGACCGTTTGCAGCAACTGCCGGCGGAGTTGGCCAAGCGTGCCCATGCATTCAGCGTGCTGGCCTTTGTCGGCGGCACGCCGGCGGGTCTGGTGAACTGCTTTGAAGGGTTTTCCACCTTTGCTTGCCGTCCGCTGGTTAACGTGCACGACGTGGTGGTGATGGACAAATTCCGCGGCTTGGGCTTGAGCCAGAAGATGCTGCAAAAGGTCGAGGAAATTGCTCGTCAGCGCGGCTGCTGCAAGATCACCCTCGAGGTGCTTGAGGGCAATGGCGTGGCGCAGTCGGCTTATCGAAAGTTCGGTTTCGACGATGCGGTATTTGATACCGAGCATGGCCGCATGTTGTTTTGGAGCAAACCGCTTTAATTAATGTTTATTTAATTAAAGGCAAAAAAGGCGCCAGCAAGTGGCGCCAAGTTGACCTTAGCTATCAGAGCGGAATAGCACAGGGTATTACGGATAAATCAGGTGTTAGGGGTCGTGGTAGTTTGATCGGCAGTGGCAGGTTTTGCAGTCTTGCCGTCAGCCATTGCTGTTTGCTGGGCCGCACCGTGGGTCTGTTCCTGAACGAAGGCGAAGTTGTTGTAGAACGCCTTCGAACGCTCTGAACCGCCTTCTGCAAAGGCTGCTACGGAGGTCATGGTCATCAGGCCGGCAAGGATAACAGTCGAAATTTTCATGGCAGTGTCTCATTAAGTGTGTTGGGTTCCGCGCGTTGTGATCAGCGGCGGGATGGGGAGACTGTGGGCCAATGATATTAAGTAAGGGTTAACCTCACGCTGACCGAAAGTTAACGATTTCGTTAACTTCCCATCTTTCGCAGCGATGAATTCAGAGCGTCCAGTCCAGTGCAAGGCTGATGGAGCGCGGGTCTCCCCAATACACGCCGTTATAAAAGCCGACACGTTCGTAATATTTTTTATCAAATAGGTTGTTGATATTAAGTGACGCCGACAAGTGGTCATCGAACTCATAGCGGGACATCAGGTTGACCACGGTATAGGCCTGCTGAGTGATTCGGGTCTGCTCCCTGATCAACGTTCCACTGGAGTCCCTGCCCACGGGGCGATAAGCAATATCGTAGAAATCACTCTGCCAATTCACCGCGCCACCCACTGTCAGCGCGTGCCATTCGCCGGGCAGGCGATAGGCCGTGGACACCCTCAGCAAGTTCAGCGGCAGGTGGGTGTTATTGCGCTGCTTGTCGCCGTTCAGGGAGTGGGTGTAGGTGTAGCCGGCGGTGAGGTTCCAGTCGGGGCGCACCTCTCCGGAAGCCTCTATCTCGAAGCCCTGCACTTTGTTGCCTTTGCCGCCGGACGCGAAGAACTGCTCGCCGGTGTCTGGGTCCGGTGGCGTCGAACTGTCCAGTTCCGCGACGTTGTCCTGCTTGCTCCAGAAATACGCGGCTGCCAGGTTCAGGCGTTCTTCCAGCAGGCTGCCCTTGATGCCCACTTCATAGTTGCTGCCCACCACCGGCTCCAGGTATTGCTTGCCGGCGTCACGCTGCTCTTGCGGGTTGAAGATATCGGTGTAGCTGGCGTAGACGGTGTACTGCGGGGTCAAGTCGTAGAGGAGGCCGACGTAGGGCGTCCACATGTCGTTGTGGGTCTGGCTGGATTTTGAGGTGCCGAGAAACTGGTCGGTGTCCTCATGGTAGTTGTACGTGGTGCTCTCGATCTCCCAGCTGCCATAACGACTGCCCAATACGGCATGCAGACGGTCAGTCAGGCTCAGGCGGGTGGCCAGGTAGCCGGCCTTTTGCCGGGTGCTGCCTTGTTCGCCTTTGAGGCCGGTATTGGCGTCGGGGAATTTGCCGATCCCGCCCATGTGTTTCCAGTCGTCGATGCTGGTGTAATTCTTCGGCACCGGACCGTCGCGCAGGTGTGGCGAAGAATCGCGCTGTTCGGACTCGCCGTAACCCACCATCAATTCGTGCTCACGACCCAGCAGGGAATAGGAGCCAGCCAGGTTCAAGTCCACCACGTCCATGTTCGACGTGCCGAGCATGTGACTGGTCCAGGCTGTCATACCGCTGCGGTCGGCATTGGGGAAGCCTGAGCCGCCGTAGTACACCTTGCCGTCCGTGTCGCTTTCGCGGTGGGTGTACGCCGCCTTAAGGTGCCAGTCGCCGGCCAGTCGGTGGTCGAGAGTGGCGAACGTGGTTTCATCTTTCAGCGGCCAGGAACTCCAATGAGCCGCGATGTTGGCGGAGCGGGGCAGCTTGGCTTTGCTGCCGTCGCTGTTCCAGTAGGGCAAGGTGCCCCACGCGGTGCCCTGCACGTGCTTGTTCTGATAATCAAAGCCCACCGCCAGCACCGTGTCCTCGGTGAGGTCGCCTTCAAGGATGCCGTAGCCGACTTCCCGTTGCAGCGCATAGTTGTCGCGATAGGACTGGCTGTCGCGGTAGGCAAGCACCGTGCGACCCCGCAGGCGCCCATCAAACGCCAAGGGGCCGCCGACGTCCAGGTAGCTGTAGTAATTGTCATGGGAGCCGCCACTGATGCCCGTCTTTGCCTGCCACTGGGCGGTCGGGCGTTTGCGCACCATGTTGACCGTGGCCGACGGATCACCGGCGCCGGTGGTCAGGCCGGTGGCGCCGCGTACCACTTCGACCCGGTCGTAGATGATGGTGTCGGCGTCAGACTTCATGCGGCCGAAGGTGTTGAGCATGCCGTCAATCTGGAAATTGGTGATGCCGTAGCCGCGGGAGGAGTAGCCCACCCGGTCGGAGTCCAGGTGTTGCACCACCACGCCGGTGGTCTGGCGCATCACTTCGGTCAGGGTGTTGAGGTTGAAGTCGTCCATCTGTTGGCGGGAGATCACCGAGACCGACTGCGGCGTTTCCTTGATGGACAGGTTCAACTTGGTGGCGGTGCTCATTGAGCCTGTGGTGTAGGCACCGGTGTGTTCGGTGTTGGCGCCAAGGCTGTCGGCGGTGATGCGGGTGCTGCCCAGTTCCAGGGCTTTGGTCGGCGCTTGCGATTCCTGGTCGGGGTCGTTTTCGGCCAGCAGGTCCGGGCTCAGCATCACGCTGAAGAGGCCCAGGGTCAAGGTCATGGAACGGGTAATAGGCGCGAACATCGCGGCGAACTCCTTGTCGTCTATGAAAAATGCCATTGGCTCAAAGACGAAAGGAGGCGGGGAACTTTAGCGCTAAACGAGAATAATTATTATCTTTGCGCTGGCGGCCAAGTCGGGTTTCACCGCATTGCGCGGATGAAACCCGGGGGATTCAAGCTACTTGAGGACCACGTTGGCGGCGTCGTTTTGCTTGGGCTTGATCAGGCTGAAATCAATCAGCGGTTTTTGCTGGCGTGCATAGGGATCGCCAATCAGCCGCGGCCGAGGCTTGAAGCTGTCGCTGACCAGGCTCTTGCTGTGGTCCAGTTCATCGAAGCTCAACCCTGCCATGTCGGCCCAGGTATGGATCAGCTGCGAGCTGGTGTAGGGCCGCTGCAAGTCACCGGCAAAACTCCAGTCATGGCTTTCACGCCACTTGGGCGATGCGTAGGCCATGAACGGAATGGTGTACATCGGCGCCGTCGGCTTGCCTTCGTTACGGCCCAGGGTGGTGTGGCCGGCGGAGTCGAACACGTCTTCACCGTGGTCGGACAGGTACAGCAGGAAGCCGTTGGGGTCAGTCTTGGCGTAGTCCTTGATCAGGCTCGACACTACGAAATCGTTGTACAGCACTGCATTGTCGTAGCTGTTGTAGGTCGGCAACTGCGCGTCGCTGATCGCCTCGGGCACGCCTTGGCGGTCGGTGAACTTGTCGAAGGTCGGCGGGTAGCGGTACTGGTAGCTCATGTGGGTGCCCAGCAGGTGCACCACGATGAATTTGCGCTCGGCGGTGTCGGACATCGCCTTGGCAAACGGCTCCAGCACGTCGCCGTCGTACTGGCGCGCATTCTGGTTACGGTTGTTGTTCAGGTACACCTGCTCGTCGGCCTGTTCGGAAAAGGTCGTGAGCATGGTGTTGCGCTTGGTCATGGTCTGCTGGTTGGTGATCCAGAAGGTCTTGTAGCCGGCCTGCTTCATCACGCTGACGATGGACGGGGTCTTGAGGTACAGGTCCGGGTTTTCTTCGTCGGCGAAGGTCAGCACCTGTTGCAGTGCTTCGATGGTGTACGGGCGCGGGGTGATGACGTTGTCGAACACCGCGAGTTGGTCCCGTAGCTTGTCCAGCTCCGGTGTGGTGTTGCGCGGGTAGCCATACAGGCTCATGCGCTGGCGGTTGGTGGACTCGCCGATCACCAGCACCAGGGTCGACGGCTGGCCGGCCATGCTGTCTTTGAGGTTGGTCAGGGGCGGGATCTTGCTGGCGCTGGTCAGCATGCCTTGCATGTTATCCAGTTGTTCGGTGTAGCGGCGGTAGGCGACGATCATCTGCCATGGCACTGCCGGCTCGATGCGGGTTTCAAAGCGATCGATGGCCAGTTCCATGGTCTCGCTCTTGGCGATCTGCTTGACCAGGGGGTAACCGACGATGGCAATCACGATTGCGGCAGCCGCCAGCATGGCCTGGCCACGTGGCAGGTAAACCGGGCGTACGCGGGTCCACAGGAAAATCGCCATGGCGGTGTGGGCAATGAACGCCAGCACGATCCACCAGGCAAAGTATTGGGTGGCGTACTCGCCCGCTTCAGAGATGTTCGACTCGAACATGATGAAGATGACGCTTTGGGAGAATTCCTGCTGGTAGATGAAGAAATAACCCAGGCTGGCCATGGAGCAGGCCCACAGCACCACGCCAATCAAGCCTGCCACCAGGCGCGCGCGACGCGGGAACAACAGCATCGGCGCCAGCCACAGGGCGCTCATGAAAAATGCCTGGCGGAAACCGCTGAAGCCGGAGGTGCCGGTCAGTTGGATCAGCAGTTGGGTAATGCCCGAGAAATACCAGAAGAACAGGAACATCCAGCCGAGGCCGGCCCAATCAAAACCTTTCGCAGACGTAGTGCTGCGTTTGAACATCGCCATCCAGCGCTCCAACCCGAGAATTTTTCAGTGTCAGCGCGCAGGGATGCACGCCAACAGAGGGCCTGCGCACGTGGCGCGGCCCGATTCGGCGGGAGTATCGGGATGAGGATGTGAAAACTTCGTGAGTTATTCCTGAACGGTTCGTTCAGCTTAGGTTCAGCAAACGGCGGGCTGGGTGCCGGACGCCTGATTGAGCTGGCCCTGCAAGTGCGAGCGCAGACGCATGACTTCCTGCTGCAGTTGATCGCGCTCGTCTTTTAACTGGCGCAATTCATCGCGGCGAAGGGTGACATAGAGGGTCTGGGGCGGACGGGTCATGTGTGCAGTGCGCATTGCTTACCTCGCAAATAGCCGGTGTATCGCGGTGCCAGAGCGCTTGATTCGAGGCCCTCGGCAACAGTCGGGGCAATTCTGAATTCTTTTTTAAGTGAATGGAACTTTTTTATTTTTGATGGTCGTTGTGACTTTTAACCCACTGAAGGCTAAAGGATGGCCACTTTTTGTCATGAAACTATGCCAATCCGCTCTGGACTAACCCTCATTAGCCTCATTGCGCTATAAACTGTGACACACATTTATTCGTAGTAAGGAGCATCAGCACATGCAACTGGGGATTATTGGACTAGGCCGCATGGGTGGCAACATTGCGCGGCGCCTGATGCTCAATGGGCATACCACCGTGGTTTACGACCGCAATGAAGCATTCGTAAAAGGTCTGGCGGGCGAGGGCGCCACGGGCGTTGCCGACCTGGCGGGCCTGGTGGCCGGGTTGCAAAAGCCTCGGGCGATCTGGGTGATGCTGCCGGCAGGCGACCCGACCGAAAACACCATTGAAGAATTGAGCCATCTGTTGGAAGACGGTGATGTGATCATCGACGGTGGCAACACCTTCTATAAGGATGACATCCGCCGGGCCAAGGCCCTGTCGGAAAAAGGCCTGCACTACGTCGACGTCGGCACCTCCGGCGGTGTCTGGGGCCTGGAGCGCGGCTACTGCATGATGATCGGCGGCGACGCCGAGACCGTTAAGCTGCTGGACCCGATTTTCGAAAGCCTGGCGCCGGGCCTGGGTACCATCCCGCGCACCAAGGACCGTTCTGCTGCCGCTGACAGCCGTGCCGAGCGCGGCTATATCCACGCGGGCCCCGCCGGTTCCGGGCACTTCGTCAAGATGATCCACAACGGCATCGAGTACGGGATGATGCAGGCCTTCGCCGAAGGGTTCGACATCCTCAAGACCAAGAACTCGGAAAACCTGCCGCAAGACCAGCGCTTCGACCTGAATGTCGCCGACATCGCCGAAGTCTGGCGTCGTGGCAGCGTGGTGTCGTCCTGGCTGCTGGACCTGACTGCCGACGCCCTGGCCACCGATCCCAAGCTCGACGGTTATTCCGGCTCGGTCGCCGACAGTGGTGAAGGCCGCTGGACCATCGAAGCCGCCATGGAGCAATCGGTACCGGTTCCGGTGCTGTCGAACTCGCTGTTCGCGCGCTTCCGCTCCCGCCAGCAAAGTACTTATGGCGACAAAATGCTTTCTGCCATGCGCTTCGGCTTTGGCGGCCATGTGGAGACGCCCAAAAAATGACCGCCAACGGCAAGAAACCCAAGGCCGAACCCGCTCCGCCCACCACCCTGTTTCTGTTTGGTGCCCATGGTGACCTGGTCAAGCGCCTGCTGATGCCGGCGCTGTACAACCTCAGTCGTGATGGACTGCTGGGTAACGGCTTGCGCATCGTGGGCGTTGATCACAACGCCATCAGCGACGCCGATTTCGCCAAGAAACTCGAGGACTTCATTCGCACCGAGGCCGCGAGCAAGGTCAAGGGCAATGGCGAGGACGCCCTGGACCCGCAACTGTGGGCCCAGTTGGCCAAGGGCATCAGCTACGTCGAGGGTGACTTCCTCGACGACAGCACCTACGCCGACATAGGCAAGAAGATCGCTGACAGTGGCACTGGCAACGCGGTGTTCTACCTGGCGACTGCGCCGCGTTTCTTCGCCGAAGTGGTGCAGCGCCTCGGCGCTGCCGGCTTGCTCGAAGAAACCCCGGAGGCGTTCCGCCGGGTGGTGATCGAAAAGCCTTTCGGCTCCGACCTCGCCACCGCCGAAGCGCTGAACGCCTGCCTGCTCAAGGTGATGAGCGAGAAGCAGATCTATCGCATCGACCATTACCTGGGCAAGGAAACCGTCCAGAACATCCTGATCAGCCGTTTTTCCAACGTGCTGTTCGAGGCGTTCTGGAACAACCATTACATCGACCACGTGCAAATCACTGCCGCCGAGACCGTCGGCGTGGAAACCCGTGGCAGCTTCTTCGAACACACCGGCACGTTGCGGGACATGGTGCCCAATCACCTGTTCCAGTTGCTCGCGATGGTCGCCATGGAGCCGCCGGCCGCCTTTGGCGCCGATGCGGTGCGGGGCGAGAAGGCCAAGGTGATCGGAGCCATACGGCCCTGGTCGCTGGAAGATGCACGGGCCAACTCGGTGCGCGGCCAGTACACCGCCGGTGAAGTCGCCGGCAAGCAACTGCCGGGTTACCGCGAAGAGGCCAACGTTGCGCCCGACAGCAGCACCGAGACTTTCGTCGCCCTCAAGGTGATGATCGACAACTGGCGCTGGGTGGGTGTGCCGTTTTACCTGCGCACCGGCAAGCGCATGAGCATCCGCGACACTGAGATCATCATCTGCTTCAAGCCGGCGCCTTACGCGCAGTTCCGTGATACCGAGGTCGATGAACTCAAGCCGACGTACCTGAAGATCCAGATCCAGCCGAACGAAGGTATGTGGTTCGACCTGCTGGCGAAAAAGCCCGGGCCGACCCTGGATATGGCCAACGTGGAACTGGGGTTTGCCTACAAGGACTTCTTCGAAATGCAGCCGTCGACGGGGTACGAAACCCTGATCTACGACTGCATGACCGGCGACCAGACTTTGTTTCAGCGCGCCGACAACATCGAAAACGGCTGGCGTGCGGTGCAGCCTTTCCTCGATGCGTGGAAGCAGGATGACGGCATCCAGGCCTACAAGGCAGGTGAGGATGGCCCGGCGGCAGCCGATGCATTGCTGGCCCGCGATGGCCGTACCTGGCACAGCCTCGGATGAGCGACTTGCCGAGTCAACCCATCCGCTTTGTGTTGAGTGATATGGATGGCACGTTGCTGCATCCGGATCACAGCCTCAGCCAGCGCACCATTGATACGGTTCGCGCCTTGCGCGCGGCCGGGGTGTTTTTCAGCCTGGCCAGCGGGCGACCGCCCAAGGCCATGCGTCAGCAGGTCGAAGCGCTGGGCGTCGATGTGCCCATCGCCGGCTTTAATGGCGGCACGCTGGTCAATCCCGACGGCAGTATTCTGGTGGCGCATCACTTGCCGGCAGAAGCGGCGCTGGTGGCATTGGCTTTATTTACGCCGCAGCCGGACGTAGAAGTCTGGCTGTTTGCCGACGGCGACTGGCTGCGGCGCGATCCTGGCGGGCCGATGGCGGTTCGCGAGGAACATGGCCTGGGCTATCCAGCCATCGTCGTGGAGAGCTTCGAGCCGTTTCTGGATCGGGTCGACAAGATTGTGGCGGCCAGTACCAATACCCAACTGCTGGTGGAACTCGAGGCGCAGTTGCAGCCGAGAGTCGAAGGGCTGGCGCAAGTGTCCCGCTCGCAACCGGTGTTCCTGGATGTGACCGCGATGAAGGCCAACAAGGGCGAAGCCTTGAAGACCCTCGCGGCGCACCTCGGTGTGCCGCTGGAACAGACGGCGGCCATCGGCGATGGCGGCAACGACCCGGCGATGTTTCACGTGGCGGGGTTGTCGATCGCCATGGGCCAGGCCGAAGAAGTGGTCAAGCGCCAAGCCAGCGTCGTAACCGGCAGTAATGTCGATGACGGTGCAGCGGAAGCCATAGAGCGGTTTATTCTCTCGGCCGATTGATTGGCAACCCCACTAATAAGTAGTCAGCTATGCAAAGTTTCAACTTGCATAGCTGACTCTCTACTCGTGTTATTACGGGTCAATATACTGCGCAGTCCAGCGGCACACTTTCTGATGCCGCCCCGCACGAGTTTCAGTTACTTGGGCATTGCCCAGGATTGCAACTGATAGCCATCTTTGTCGAGTTCGGCACGGGCTTGCAACAGCAAGTTCTCAAGCTGTGCCGGGTCGGAATAAGTGCTGGAAGACAGCTGCTTGCTACCGATGCGGGTATTGGTGCGGTCGATGACGCTCAGGCTCAGGGCGCCGTTGCCGTCGTGCCAGGCCACACATTGAAAGGGCTGGAAAGCACGGTCTGCGATCAAAAGAGCTTCGTTGATGCGGAGCGGGGCGTTCATGGGGTCTTCTCTCTAAATGCCCATTCAAGTGAAAGCCGTTGGTTGGGCGTGCCTAACGACTGGTTACTTGTACTGATGCACGATCACCGGGTACGGGTCACATGTTAGAAGAAGATTTTTTAACTTTCCCTGATTAAAGTCATGTAAGGGGCTATTTTGAAAGCCTCATGAAAGTTACGCCGCGGCAATTGACCGCACCCGGCTGACCGAAAACGGCAAATTTGTACGCGGCTTATAACGAATAGGTACAAAGGCTGCGTCAAAATCTTGCTAGGGTTACCAACAGGCTTTCCAAATAACTGTTTTTAAATAACTTTAACGATTTTGACGCCAAGGAATAGTCATGGTTGTAACACCTGCCCCGCGCCGCCTGCTTGTGGTCGATCCCTGTGATGACTGCCACCGGCTATTACCCGGTTTGCGCGCAGCGGGGTGGGACGTAGACAGCTGTGCCCTTGAGTCGGTGGGTGAGCGGTCCTGCGACGTGGGATTGTTGCGCCTGCAGCCATTCCATCTGGAGCGGCCTGAAGCGGTCAAGGAGCTGATCAGCCGCAGCGGCACCGAGTGGATTGCCGTGCTTAACCAGGAAGTGCTGCGCCTGCAGAATGTCGGCGATTTTGTCTGCGAGTGGTTCTTCGACTTTCATACCTTGCCGTTCGATGTGTCCCGGGTGCAGGTCACCCTGGGCCGCGCCTTTGGCATGGCGCGCCTGCGGGGCAAGGGCAACAACGCGCCTGCCGGCCAGCCGGAACATGAATTGCTGGGCGACAGCCGCCCCATTCGCGAACTGCGCAAACTGCTCGCCAAACTGGCGCCGACCGAGTCCCCGGTGTTGATTCGCGGCGACAGCGGCACCGGCAAGGAACTCGTCGCCCGCACCTTGCACCGGCAATCCCAGCGCCACGCCAAGCCGTTTGTGGCGATCAATTGCGGGGCGATCCCCGAACACCTGATCCAGTCCGAACTGTTTGGCCATGAGAAGGGCGCCTTCACCGGCGCCCATCAGCGCAAGATCGGGCGGATCGAGGCGGCGCATGGCGGCACGTTGTTTCTCGATGAGATCGGCGACTTGCCCATGGAACTGCAAGCCAACCTGCTGCGTTTTCTCCAGGAAAAACAGATCGAGCGCGTCGGCGGCAGCCAGCCGATTCCGGTGGATGTACGCGTATTGGCAGCCACCCACGTTGACCTGGAAGCCGCGGTGGCAAAGGGCGCCTTTCGGGAAGACTTGTATTACCGGCTCAACGTCCTGCAAGTGGTGACTGCGCCGTTACGCGAGCGCCATGGTGACGTGGCGATGCTGGCCAACCATTTCTCACACTTCTACAGCCAGGAAACCGGCCGGCGTCCCCGCAGCTTCAGTGAAGACGCGCTGGTGGCCATGGGCGAGCACGGTTGGCCGGGCAATGTGCGGGAGTTGGCCAACCGCGTGCGGCGTGGCCTGGTACTGGCTGAAGGGCGGCAAATCGAAGCCGTTGATCTGGGATTGCAAAGCCAGCAGGCAATCGCGCTGCCGATGGCTACACTGGAAGATTACAAGCACCGTGCCGAACGTCAGGCGCTGTGCGATGTGCTCAACCGGCACAGCGACAACCTGAGTGTCGCGGCCCGTGTGCTGGGGGTTTCCCGGCCGACGTTCTACCGGTTGCTGCACAAACACCAGATCCGCTAGGGCGGGTAAACCGAAAAGCCCCGCAACGACCCTTATCGTTGCGGGGCTTTTCCCGTTGTCATGCGTTAAAAGTAGTACGGGAACTTCAGGCTGAAGCTGAACGAAGGCGCATCCGGCGTGATCCCGATGGCCAGGTTCGGCACGATCGTCAGGTTGTCGGTCGCCGCAATCGTCATGCCCACGTTGAAGTAACCCGCGTTGGCGTCGCTGGAAACCACCGACTGCCAGTCGCCGCCATCCGGCTTGAGCTTACTCTTGCGTTGCACCAGGTCGGACACCGAGAACGACATACTCATCTTCTCGTTCAACGCAAACGCCACGCCTGCGCCGATCTGGAAGCTGTCGCCCAGCTGTACCTTGCCGGGGACTTTCTCGACAGGGTTGGAGCTGATATCGCTGAACGAGTCCTCGATGTTATGGGTATACGACAGCGAGCCAAACAGCACCGCAGGGTCGAAGGTCTTGACCAGCGAAATCCCCGGCGTGATCGACCACACACCGTTGCCGGTCGGCAGGTTTTCCGGCACATAGAGGTTGGTGTTGCTAGGCGACTGGATCAGCTTGATGCCAAACGGGTCTTCGCCGGTGGGCGCCTTGACCCGCACCGATACCACCGCATCCGGCAGGTTGACGCTCTCGTCGAGGAACTTGTAGGCAATCCCGAAGTTGACGTCACCAATGGTTGGATTACGCGTGACCGATTGTTCCGAGGTCGCCGTGCCGCTGCCGCCGTTGGCACCGCCGGACTGGTAGGTCGACTCGCGGTACACCACCGGTACGTTCACGTCGAACTGCCAACGGTTGTCGAGGTTATAGCGGCCCGTAAGGTCGACGGTCCAGTTATCCGACTTGATCCGGTCCAGGTTGATGTTGCCAAGGAAGATCGAGTCCAGCGCCAAAAAGCCGTTGAGGGTCAGCTGACGCGCGTCATAACGGGAATAGGTCACGCCGGTTTCGAAGCTGAACTTGCCGTTGCCAAAGAATCCGCTGGCTTCGTTGTACAGGTTGCTCACGCTCTGCGCCGGGGCTGAATCGTCCTTGAGGGACTGGCCGTAGGATGCGCCACCGGCTGCACCGCCCGAGGCCGCAGCCGCGCCGACGCCAGGCGTGTTGCCGGCCACCGTGTTGCCGCCTTTCTGGAAATCTGCCGGGGATTTGGCCAGGCGTTTCGGTGGCGGGGCCGCCGGCTGCTCTTCAACCTGGCGTACCCGTTGTTCCAGCACCGCCAGTGCTTTTTGCTGCACTTCGTAGCGTTGCTTGAGTTCCAGCAATTCCTTTTTCAACGTGTCGATGTCGGCGTCCGGCGCTGCATACAAGATGGATGCGGGCAGGAGCGTGCTTAAACAAATTACAGCCCGGAGCGATAGCGATCGATGCATGAAATAAGCCGTCCCTTTCTAATGCGCAAGTGTCGAGGCACAGCGTAGTTCAATATCCGTTAGGGCGTAGGCCCTTGAGTTGATTCAGGTTGAGGTTCTGCCCCAAATTGTTCAAACCGTTGTTGCCCAGCACCACATTGAGCTGCGTCATGTTGCTCACAAAGTTGCTGTTACCCTGCAAAACCGTGCCTTGCAGGACATTACCGGCGCCGATCTGCTGCAACGAGTTGCCCTGGTTGTTGTTGGCCAGGATCGCCATTTGCAGCCCGCCATTGGCAGCCGATACCGTAACCTGGCCGGCGCCGGTGCTACCGGTGACCGACTGGCCAGCCACCAGCGCTTGCCCGGATTGCACGATATTGGCCGGTGACAAGCCGTTCTGGTTCACATTGATATTCACGTTATTGCTGGCGGTGTTGCCATCGCCGGCGGCGCGCACGCTTTGGGTCACGCCCTGGCCACTGCCCAGGCCCGCGCCACCGACCACCGTGCCGGTGCCATTTGGCTGGTTGGGCGAGACTTTGGTGGGGCTGTCGGTTACCTGCACATAAAACTGCGGGGTGACGGTCGATGCGTTGACGTTCATGCTGGCCGAGCCGGTCACGCTGTCGCCGGCGGCATTGGTCCAGGTGCTGCTCATCACAATGCCAAAGCTGATGATCCGTCCCGGCATCACGTAGCGGCCGCGCAAGTCGGCCAGTTCCGAGTCCCTTATTTCAATCGGCTTGAACACCGATGACGCGTAAGCGGGCATTGAGGCTGCCAGGCACATGACCGTCAGCCAACGGTAAGTGTTCATCGTTTGCTCCTGGAGCGTCCTGCTCCTTATTGCGCTTCTAGAAGAAGTCGCTCTGGATAAAACCGAAGTCCATCAACTCACTGTCCCGAACCGGACTGAACTCATTGATTCTGTTTTTTGCGGTCAGCGGCGTGGGCGGGTCAAGCAGCACGTTGGTCTTGTCATAGCCTTCGCCCAGTACGGCGAAGACGATGCCATTCCAGCCTTTGACGAAGTCGTCCTTGGCATAGCGTTTGTGACCCAATACCGGGTCGCCGATGTAGACCCAGTCCTTGTCGGCACGCTGCATCACCACAAAGTGCTTGTAGCCACGGATCTCCAGCAGCACCACCACCGGGATTTTCACCGTGAGCAGTGTGTCGGCGTTGATCCGGTAACCCCGGGCGCGCATGCCGATGCTTTCCAGGTAGCGCTTCATGTCCAGCATGGAGAAGCCCTGGGTGCGGACCAGGTCCTGATCGGCGTTGACCAGCATGCCTTTGATGATGTGGTCTTCATCCACATCCATCCAGTAGGCCTGGCGCAGGATGGTGGCCAGGGCGGCGGCACCGCAGCTGAAATCGGTTTTCTGTTCCACCAGGTTGGCGAACTTGCGTTCACGGATGCTCTCGACCTTCTTGAAGATCACGCCACCGCCGGGCATGGCAGCAATCGCCATTTGCCCCGCCCAGGTCGGGCCGGTGAGCAATAACAGGAGGGTGAGGGCGATGATCCGCATGATCGAATGGCCTGATGGACACTGGAATAAAAAGGGGCCTTGTTGCCAAGGCCCCGTTGCATCAGAAACGTACGCCGGAGGAAATCACAGTGGTGTTGCCCTGCTGATTGCCCACGCCTGCAGCAATGTTGGCGCCCAGGTTGCCCGAAGAGCCATTAAGCGAGTTGTTGGCGCTGGCGTTGTTCACGACAGGCAGGTAGGTGGTGCTGCCCCAGTGCCCGGACTGAGTGGCCACGGTATTGAGGAAGGTGTTGTCGACGCTGGTTTGAGTGGTGTTGCTCGATGCAGCGGCGGCGGCACCATTGGCAGTAGCAATTGCCAGTTGGTTTTTCTGTTGGTTGAAGTTACCCGCGCCAACGTTCACACCCAGGTTGCCGGAGCTGCCGTTGGCCGAGTTGTTGAGCGACGCGTTGTTGTGGGTAGCCACCTGGATCGAGGTGTTGCTGTGGTTGTCCTGGGTAATGGTGCCCAGGGCAAACACGGTAGCCGCATCGCCGGCCGCAATGGCGGTCTGGTTGTCTTGTTGGTTGCCGTCACCGGCGGCGATGTTGGCCTGGGCGTTGCCGCTGCTGCCGTTCAACGAGTTGTTGGCCGATGCGTTGTTCTGGGTGCCCAGGTTGAGCACTTTGTTGTCGTGGCTCGACTGTGCATCGGAAACCGCTGCCACTACCGAGGTAGGAGCAGGTTTAGGGTGGTGATAGCCACCGGCGTGTGCGGCACTGGCGACGATTGCAGCGAGAGCGAAGGCCAGTGGTTTAAGAGCCATTGTAGTTTTCATGGTATTTCCCCTTGCTTCTAATTAGTTGGTTAAGTGTTGGTACGGTCCAGCTTCAAGCTCCAATGAATCATTGGATCTGTACGTTCAGGGCGTTAGCCATGCGGTTCCCCACCCCGGCACTCTGATTCACCTGTACCACTCCACGGCTGCCGGTGAAGGCCTGGTCGCTTGTGACGACCTGGCGGCTGCCAGTGGTAGAGGTGAACCCTGAGTTTGGTGACAGCGCCACGTTCTGTTGCGACATGGCGCTGTCGTCGATGCTTTGCGGGCCAGCGTTCACGCTGATCCGCACGGCATTGATCATCTGGTTGTTGGCCCCGGCCGACTGGTTGACACCCAGTACACCGCTGCCATTGCTGAAAGAATTGCCCTGGATCGCCACGTTGGCGTTCTGGGAGCGGTCGGCGGGTGCGCCGCCGAGGGTCTGGCTGATCGAGCCGCCAGCCTGGGTGTTAGTGCCTGCTGAAATGGCGCGGCTGTTGAGTTGTTGCTGCTGATCGCCGGCCGCCTGGTTGATCGAGACGACGCCGTTGTATTGCTTGCCGGAGTTGTCGATCACTGCGCTGTTGTCAGCCATGGCGGCCGAGCAGCCCAGGATCGCGAGGAATAACCAGGAATGTTTCATCTCACTGGCCCCCCATCAGGCTGCCGATGTTGTTCAGGGGCGCCATGCCGCGGGAAATTGAGCCGTTGATCTGGCCGGAGAGACTGGAGCCGCCGCCATGACCGGCCGCTGCGCCACCACCGAGACCCGCGCCGCCACCGTTGTTGGTCAGGCCGGGCAGGTTGCCGCCAGGCAGGATGGCGCGAGTGATGCTGGAACCGCTGCTGATGTTGGCGTAATCGTTGTCGCTCAGTTCGCTGGTGGCCCGCAGGATCTGGGGCGCCGGGTTGGCGTTCACGGTAGTGGGGTTGGGATCGACGCCGGCAGAGCGGCCGGCCATGTGGCCGTGGACGGTGCGTTGAATCACGATCACGCCGTCGCCTGCCGCGAGCACTGGGAGACTCACGCTGGTACTCAGTACACAGCTGATCAGCAGAAGGCTCAATGAGCCTGTATGAAGTGTCTTCACGACGGCATTCCTTATTCTTGGCGCTGACCCTAAACAGCGCTGTCAGGAATAGAGCAGGAGCTGTGCCGCTTTTGATTTTATGAAGAAATTCAATTAGTTGGGATCGATGAAAAAGAAAGGACGGCGGGATGTGTTTCAAAGGTGAGACAACAGGCCTGAATTCAACTCGCCTGGCAGCTGTCTCAGGAATGAAACACCGGCCGCCATAAACCTGGCAGCCCGCAGCCGGCTGTCAGCTCAGCCGGTGCAAGTGTTTCAAAAGTGGACAGTTCCAGGCAGAGAACGTCCGTGGAGGAGAGCATGCGCCCTGTCTCCAGGATCAGCCCTTGGGTGTTTTACGCGGAATCGAATTGAGTACGGGGTTGCCGTCCTGGTTCTGGGTCAGGTAGACCGGCAGGACCTTGGGCAGGGAGGGGACGAGGTTGGACACCTCGTTGATGTTGTAGATGCCACCAATGCGGATCGCGCCGGTACCGGCGTCGGCCAGCATCACCGGTTTGCTCAAGTAGCGGTTGATCAGCGGCAACGCGTCGGCCAGGGCCAGGTTGTCGAGGATCAGCTTGCCGTCACGCCAGGCCAGGGCCGTGTCGCCCGGGGCAATTGGCTGGGCCAGGGGGCTGGCGTCGCCACGGTTGTAGCTGGCCTGCATCCCGGGCGACAGGCGCAGGCCGCTGTGGGCGTCATCGCTGCTCACCAGCACCGAGCCTTGCAGCAGCATGACCCGCACATGGTCTTCGTATTTCCACACGTTGAACTGAGTGCCGGTCACCCGAACCTGACCGTCTCCGGCGTGGACAATGAAGGGGTGTTGCGGGTCATGGCTGACATTGAAAAACGCCTCGCCTTTTTTCAGGGTGACCCGGCGCTGGTCTTTGTAATGGCTGTAGACCAACTCGGTGCCCAGGTTCAGTTCCACCTGGCTGCCATCATCGAGGGTGACCTGGCGCAGGCTGTTTTCGGTTTCGTAGTGCTTATAGGAGCTGGGCAACCAACCGGCTTCCCAGCCGGTAAAGGCCGCCAGTGGCAAGGCCACCAGGCATATCGCCGCCGCTATTGCGTAGTTGCTTGAACGGCGGCGAGGCTGGAGTCGCACCACGGCAGGGGCCGGTTCGCTGCGGGGCAGGTGATCGGCAACGTCCCAGATTTCCAGCATCGCCGCGTATTCGAAGGCATGCAGTGGATGCGCATCGTGCCACTGCTCGAAGGCGCGACGCTCGGCGGTCGTGCAATCGCTGGCATGCAGACGCATGCACCAGTGCGCAGCGGCATCGGTGATGGCGTCATATTCGGCTTCTGATAGGGACTTATCTGTCATTAACTCATCCTGATTTCGCACATTCTAACCTCCACAGCAGGACGGCGAGAACAACCATCATGGCGAATGCACATCAATTGGAACTAATTCTCGTCTGCAAGGCCCTAAAAATCAGGACCGCTAACACTCAATCCCTAATGGAGCACGAAAATGCTTAAGAAAACCTTAGCCGCCATCGTTGCAACCTCGGCCCTGCTCAGTGCCGGTGTCGCCCTCGCGTACAAGCCAGGCGCAGGCTGGATCACCATTGAAAAAGCCATCGAGACCGCCAAGACCAAGGCCGGCTACGTCGAGATCTACAAGATCGAAGCCGATAACGACGGCTACTGGGAAGGTGAGGGGCGCAAGGCCGATGGCGTCGTCTATGAGTTCCGCATCGACGGTGAGTCGGGCAATGTGTTGCGTGATCAGAAAGACTGAATGAGCTGACAGGGTGTGGCTTGGGCAATCGAAGGCACAGGGTCCAGCTGGCGCCCCAGGGTTGTGATCAGCAAGGTCAGTGAGTCGGCGTTATCCATCTGTGTGTTGAACCGCCGAGTCAGGTTGGTTTTGAAAATTCCCCGTGCACTGCTCAAGTCCGCGCCGCCGGTTGTGGCAAGAATCTGCCGCTTGATGTAGTCATCTTCCGGATCGGTTCCCAGATCAGACCCGGTAGCCCCCCACGCGTCCGATGATTTGAACAATTGCCCCAGTGGCGTATTGATCGAGTACGCATTCTCCTGCACGTTGCGCAGCCAGTCCTGAATATCGCGCCCGGCTTGGGTCTGCACTTCAATCAGGTCGGAAAAAGGCGAGGTGGAATTGAGGTAGGTGACATCGGCGGTCTTGCTCACGATATGGGTCAACTCATGAATCAACGTAGCCGCCCGGGCATGGGCTCTTTGGTCGAAGTGACTGATCAGGCGCCCTTCGAAATCGGCCGTAGGCGGGTTGAAGAAGTTTTCAGTGAGGTAGATGCGCCGATCCGGGTCGCCGTCGATGGTAAACGCCCAATGCCGTTCGGGTTCGGAAGTATGCGCACCGGAGACGAAACGCCGGGAGTTGAGCGAGTAAAGTGTCGGCTCCAGTGCCTCATCGAGGAGGGCGGTCACCGTGTCCATGAGCTTTTGCGCGAGGACTGCCGGAAACTTGGCCGGGCCGGTGTCGGCGTCTATCGGGATGCCGAAGAAGCGGTTGATGAAGCGATGCACCCGGGTCACGGGCGGGTATTGGTGGTCGAGCAGTTTCAGGTTCTGCTGGCAGTTGTGCAGGTAGAAGGTTGCCAGGTCCAGTGCCTCGACGATCGCCTGGGCCCTGTGGGGCGCAACACGCCGAATCTCGGCCAGGCCTCGGGCTTCGACGTTCATCACCCGATCCACCTCTGACCTCACCTGACGGCGTTCCATCATGGCACTCCAGCCAGGGCCGTGGCGGCGAACCGAGGCGTCCGGATCCAGGGTCCATTTACGCTCGGCATCCAGTCGCACAAACGGTCCTTTGGACCGTGCACTGAAAAGCCGCCAATGGCCATCAACCGGTTTGGCCCGATAGACCTTGCCTGCGCAAGGCAGGTAATGCAGGTTGTCCGTCGTTGTGTAGGCGCCCGAGTTGCCAGCCGTCAGGCCCTCCAGGCTGATGTCGCTGGCTTCGTACGCTTGCAGCCGGGTACGGGCCTGGGCGGTGATATCGATGTCTTGCCAGGCACTGGCTGTTTGCGTCGGCGCGGGCTGCGGTGGCGCGGCGCCAGGCGTGGGTGATTCATCCATCAATGCGCGTATGGAAGCCATTTGCGCGACCCCGCCAATAAAGGTTTGCAGTGCCTCGCGCCATCGGTGTTGCTGCAAGTCTTCGGCAGAGGCCTTGAACAGTGTGTAGCTTTGCCAGATCACCAACGGCACCACCAGCTTGCCCGGCAGCAACGCTGGCGCTTGTTGCAGTCCACGGCTGAACAGGGCTTTGAGGGTGTCCCAGGATGACCGGCCATTGGCCTGGGTTTGCTGTTCAAACAGGCTCGAGATCAATTCAATGTTGTCGCGGTACAACTGCTTGAGCACGTGGCCCTTGATCGGATTGTCCGCCAGGGTGATTTCCGAGAACTCCCCGACCGTGCTGGCCCAGAGGTTTCTATACGTGGCTTGCTCAGCCTCTGGCAGGCGCGCGATCACCCAGTCCTGCAACGGGCCGGGCAGGTTGAGGCGGCGGATTAAAGCCGCCTCGTTTTCGAACTCCTGGAACGCCTGCTGCGGCCCGTAGGGCGCATACATCACCAGCGGTGCCTTTGCGGCGGCGTTAATCAGGTAGACCCCAAGGGCCTTGATGGTGCGGGCGCCCGCCGTGGCGATCAACTCCAGGGGACGGACAGTCGAGGTTGCGCCGCTGACCGCTGCACGGGCGATTGCATCCGGCATGTCGAGGACTTGTTCGATCAGGCTCAATCCCGAAGGCGATAACAGTTCCTGTAGCGTCAGCGCGTGGGCGTTTTGCAGCAGCTGCCAGGGCAGTTGCCGGATATATCGCTGCTCCCGTGCTTCGGCACCTGGCTTGCCCGGCGTGAGCCTTTCGGCCAGATAGGCCTGGTTGTCCTGCTTGAGCGGCAGGCGCGCGAGTATCTGGCGCACCACAGTCGCGGTCAGGCCGGCGGCCGTGGACGCTACCTCGAACGCAGCGGCTTGCTGGCTGATGTGATTGAGGGCGTAGTCCACCAGGTTCTGCCGTTGGCCGGCCAACACCAGCTTGGGGAGGATATAGACGTCTTGGGGGCGTACGTCATAGGCCTGCAACAGCTCGCCGAGCTTGCTGCCAACGTACTGTGGCAGCGACAGGAAATCGTCCAGGTAGTCTTTGTCACCCGTGAGGCTATGGCGGTATTGCTCAAGGATTTCCACATGGCGACGCTGTTGGCTGACAGACGCCATCCCCAACCAGGCGGGCAGTGATTGCTGTGCCAAGAAGGTCTGGGCGATTTGCGAGGCGTGGCCCAGGTCGTTGGCCGGCAAGGCCTTTTCCAGCTCGCCGAGACGCTTCAGCAAGGCGTCTCCCGGTAGCGTCAGGCTGAGGCAGTGGGCCCGTTGTGCCCTGTAGTGATCAATCCAGGACTGCTGGCGGTCTTGCGCGACCGCGCCGCTGATCAGCATGAACTGACCGAGTGGGCAGGCCTGGTGCGGCTTGCGATAGCGCGGGTCGAGATTGGCCAGTAGCTGCCAGCGAAGGTCCGGGGCGGCCAGTCGTCGTTGCAGTTCCGTCTGCAATTGGCTGACGTTGGCGAAACTCTCCAGGCCGCGGGCCGGCGTCCACAGCACGGCCCGGCCTGAGTGGGACGGGTCCAGGCCGCCGCGCTCGGTGAGCATCAGGCAATGGGCCAGGGGCACCCGTTGCATCAGGCCCTCGGGTTCGACGGTCAACGCATAGGCATCCGGGATGAAGCCACCCAGGCCCTGGCGCCGTCGGCGATCAGAGTGTTGAAGATCAAACACCGTTTGCACGATCGATTCATCACGGGCGTCCAGGCTGTGGTTGAGGCGCCTGAGCCTGGCTTCGCCCTGGATCGCCACCGCCATGGCATGGGCCATCGGCGCCTTGAGTTGTTCCAGGTGTTCGCGGGGAATATCGGTGATGTTGTAGTGATGAAACTTGATCAGTGCGGCATCGAGAACGGCGTTGGCTTGCGATATGTCCAGGCCGGCCAGTGGTGTGGCGGGCCCACTGCCCTGATTGGCATAAAGGCCGTAGTGCGGCGTTTGCGGAATTGGCCCGCGCCCCTGTATCAGGCGCGCAAGAAAGTAACTGCGCAGGCTTTGGCTTTCCAGGGGCGCAGTGGCGTGGGTCGCGCTTGCGCCGGCGGCGTATCGATTGACGTAGATCTTCCCGGGATCCTGGCCAGTCAGGCCCCGGCGGTTGAACTCTAAGGTGAGTGCCTGATGGACGGTGTTGGCCAGTGTGGGCTGGGCGTGCACCTGGGCTGCCAGTGAGTCCCGGATGTCGACCATCTGCTTGTGCAGCAGGGCAGCCCGGTCGCCGGCCAGTGACACCGGTCGGGTCGGGTCGGCCAGCACCGAATGGGGCGTCCAGCGTCCGGCTGTATCCAGGCCCGGGAGGTGGCTGTCGATCATGTACCGCACATCCAGCGCGTAATCGAACAAGGCCGAGGGGTCAATGCCAGCGCGGGTGCGCCGGTAAAGATCGAGGGCGTAGCGAAGGTTCTGTTGCTGCTTGCCGATGATGGCTTCGAGCACCTGCTCAAACACAGGGCCTGCGATGGGAGTGCCGGAAAACTGCGGCGTCTTGAGCCCGACAAACAACGCCCGCTCCTCCAGAGACATCAGGTTGTAGAGGTCGTCTTCATACCCTGGCGCCTTGACCATGGCCTTGAGGGTGTCTATCAGGTCGTCGTAGGTACCGAGTACTTGCAAACCCTTGTCGGGGGTGTAGAGAAAGGTCTGCGAGTTGCCGATCATCAAGGTGCTGGCCAGTTCGACGGCGTTGGCTGGCTGCTCCCAGATCTTCACGTTCTCCACCTGCAGTGTCTGGCCGCCTAGCGGGGCCTGGGATGAGTACAGCGCTGCCAATGCCAGGCTTTGCTCTGGACTGATGATGGATTGCTGGCGCTTGAACAACAGATCCAGGCGCGCATTGGCCGCCATGGCCTGGGCGAACCAGGCCCGACGTGAAACGCCCGGCGCGATCTCGGTGTTCCAGAACGTCTCCAGTGCACTGTGCAGGAACGGGATCAGTTGGCCGGCCGCTTGCTTGATCGCGCTTTCCCAACGCTGCGCGTCGCGGGCCTTGCGGTCGGGGTCTTTGGCGTCGTCAGGCCGCCTGGGATGGAAAAACGTCCGGGTTTGCCCGGCTGGCCAAGCCTGCTCACGGTAATACAACAGCACGGCGTCATTGAGCTGCAACGAGTCGAGCCAGCGCGGCACCGCGTGCCCGGGGGGGGGGACTGGCGAAAAAACTGACATGGGCTTCGCTGGGGGCGAGCCCGGGGAAGAGTGGGCGGCAGATGCTTTCGAGCAGCTGTGAAAGCAGGGTGCCCAATGGCGGCAACTGTTTCAACTCCGCCAACAGTGCCTGGCGATTTTCCTGCTGATAGCGCTTGAGGGTTTTTTCCTGTTCACCCCACACATCATCAAGCATCGTCTCCGGTGTCAGCACCAAGCTGTTGTCCAGCACCTGCGATGCCTGTTGTTGCAAGGGCAGGAAGCACAGCAGTCGCGTAGCGTCGGCGGGGATTTTCAAGCGCTGGGTCAACGCAGTGATCACGTGGGTGGGGCTGTCGAATTTTTCCAGGCCGCCGTACGGGGTGTAGAGCCAGGCGTGCGGGTAGGCGCTGGTGGACTCATCATGAAGCTGCCCGCCAGTTCTACGGCGTTGGCGGCACTTTTATTCAGCCAGATGCGCTGCGCAATCATTGGCGGCGACTGTTGGCGACGGCCTGCGTCGCTGGCAAAAAACACCTTGCCGAGAAACTCGATGTCCCGGCTGTCGATGTTCAACTGGCGCTCACGCTCCAGTGCCCTCCAGTCCACGCGCAGGGCTTCGGGGAAAAAATAGGGGAGTGGGGTGTGGCTCATCATCCGGGTCCTTGAAGGGGTAGAGGCCTGCAACCTATCCAGGCCTGGCGCCACAAGGGGCTAGATATGTCTGGCACTCCCTGTCGACAGCCACGGGGCAAACCCTGTCTAATCGACGGACCGGTTCTTGTACGCTGTTGCCCATTCCAATAATTAAACGGGAGCTTCAGATGTCTGCATCGCCTTTGGATGTCGAGTCTTCATCAGAGCGACTCAGTTATGCGCAGTTGACTGACCTGCTGCGCCAGGTATTCGTGCGCCATGGCACGTCGGCCGACGTGGCCCAAGTGCTTGCCGAGAACTGCGCCAGCGCCGAGCGCGACGGTGCCCATAGCCACGGTGTATTCCGTATTCCCGGTTACGTCTCGACCCTGGCCAGTGGCTGGGTCAACGGCAAGGCGGTGCCGGTGGTCGAGGATGTGGCCAGCGGGTTTGTGCGGGTTGATGCCGGTAATGGTTTCGCCCAGCCTGCACTGCAAGCCGCCCGCCCGCTGCTGGTGGAGAAGGCCCGCAGTGCCGGGATTGCTCTGCTGGCCATTCATAACTCCCACCACTTCGCGGCGCTTTGGCCGGATGTGGAGCCTTTCGCCGAAGAGGGCCTGGTGGCCTTGAGCGTGGTCAACAGCATGACCTGCGTGGTGCCCCACGGCGCCGACCGCCCGCTGTTCGGCACCAACCCCATTGCCTTCGCCGCGCCCCGCGCCGATGGCCTGCCGATCGTGTTTGACCTGGCCACCAGCGCCATTGCCCATGGCGACGTGCAGATTGCCGCGCGCAAGGGCGAACGCCTGCCACCCGGCATGGGCGTGGACAGCCTCGGCCAGCCCACCCAGGACCCCAAGGCGATCCTCGAAGGCGGCGCACTGTTGCCGTTTGGCGGGCACAAGGGCTCGGCCCTGTCGATGATGGTCGAGTTGCTGGCGGCAGCCCTCACGGGCGGTAACTTCTCGTTTGAGTTCAACTGGTCCGATCACCCGGGCGCCCGCACCCCATGGACCGGCCAACTGCTGATTGTGATCGACCCGAGCAAGACCGCCGGGCAGAGCTTCGCCGAGCGCAGCCAGGAACTGGTGCGGCAGATGCATGCGGCGGGGTTGCGGCGTTTGCCGGGGGACCGGCGTCATCGCACAAGGACAAAGTCGCTGGCAGGGGGGATTGAGATAGAAACGGCAGAATTAAGCCGGTTGCGGGTATTGGCACAGGCGTGAAGCGAGCTGCGCCCAGGGAGGGCGCAGCCGTTACATCACATCAGTTGCGGCGGCCCAGCAACAGGCCTACCACCAGGCCAAACCCGGCGGAAATCGCTACGGTCTGCCATGGATGGCCACCGATATAGGTTTCGGTGGCATCCACCACCGGCTTGCTGCGCTCGCGCACATTGGACACCGAGTCCAGTGCCTGCTTGAGCTTGATGGCGACCTGCTCACGCAGGGTTTCGCCTTCTTCTCCCACCAGTGACGCGCTGCTTTTGAGCAGCTTGTCCGATTCTTCGATCAGCGCGGTCAGTTCACTGAAGGCTTGATCCTTGATTTGGTCTTCGACGGCTTGGGCGGCAGATTTGCGGGCCATTGGGTTAACTCCTTGCGGGTGAATGTGGCAATGAATGCGCTTGATGAAGAATGGAGTGTTTGAAGCAGGCAAAAGTTGCAGTTTTTTTCCTACGGTCAGCTTAGGTGAAATCCAGGTCAGGAAATTTCGACCTACAGTGTAAGATGTCACCTATTTGTGCAGCAGGTAATTCAACATGAGCTTCAATCTGGCCAACAAGCCCCTCGCCGAGCGCGCCGCGCTGGAAGATGAAAAGTCCCGTCTCTACGACCTGTGGCAGAGCAACCTGGGCAAGGCCAAGGGCGAGGCCGCCCGACTGTTTGGCGAGCGCGCCAAGCGCAAGGGCAAATGGGCCGAGTGGGTGCGTGCAGAACTGGACGGCATGTCACCGCCGGAGTTTTCCAACATGGTGCGCAGTGAAGTCAATCGCCTGATGGCGGCGAAGTAAAACAAGCCTCGATCGCTTCGCGCACCTTGAGCAGCAACGGATCCAGTTGTGCCTGGGTGCGCCAGCCCAGCTCCACCGGGTAACGCGGCAAGGCCAGCGGGCAGGGCAGTACCTTCAGCCCGGTCATCTGCGCGATGGCCTGGGCCGCATGACCGGGAATCGTTGCCACCGCCTGGCTGCCCTTGAGCAGGAACGGCAGCGCCGCGAAGTGCGTGGTTGAGGCGCCTACGTGCCGGCTCAGCCCCTGTGCGGCCAGGCCCTCGTCGGTAATCCCGATAAACCCGCCAGATGACACCAGCAGATGCTCGCGCTTCACGAACTCGTCGAGGTCGATGGCCGGTTGCCCCGGCGCCAGGCTGGCGGGGTCCACCAGGCACGCATAATGGCCTTCCCCCAGCACCTGCCGGCTCAACCGGCGCTCGGCAAACCCGCCGGCGGTGATCGCCAGGTCCAGGCTGCGGTCGAGCAGGGCGCTGGCAACGATCTGGCTGTGGGTCTGGCGGAAAATCAGCCGCAGCTTCGGCGCACGCCGGGCGATCTCTTCAATCAGCCGGCGGCCGTAGGCGATCTCGAAATCATCCGATAGCCCCAGCACCACAGAGCGGCCCTGATACTGGCTGCCCTGGGGGTCGACCATCGCCAGGCTTTGGCGGCAGCGATCCAGGGCTTCGCTGATCACCGGTTTCAACTGGTTGGCGCGCAAGGTCGGCGCCAGGCCTCGACCGGTGCGCACGAACAATTGATCGCCATACACATCCCGTAGCCGGCGCAACGCCGCACTGATCGCCGACTGCGTGACGCCAAGGCGCAAAGCGGCGCGGCTGGCGCTGGACTCGTCGTGCAGGGCCTCGAAGGTTTTCAGCAGGTTGAGATCGACGTTTACGATATTCATTTGGCTCATATCAGTTAGCAGCGAAGTGGGCTTTATTCATGATTGCCGCTGGCCGGAGAATGGGCAACCCCCATTGATTCGGAGTGATCGTGATGCCTGTTTCTACCGTGGCTGCGCTGCAAATCGGTTCCTTGCCGGGTGGCAAGGCTGAGACCCTGGAACAGATCCTGTCCTACGAGGACGAAATCCTGCGCAGCAGTGCGCAACTGGTGGTGATGCCCGAAGCGTTGCTCGGGGGCTATCCCAAGGGTGAAGGTTTCGGCACCCAGCTGGGTTATCGCCTGCCTGAAGGCCGTGAGGCCTTCGCCCGTTATTTTGCCAATGGGATTGATGTGCCGGGTGTGGAGACCGAAGCACTGGCCGGTTTGTCGGCGCGCACCGGGGCCAGCCTGGTGTTGGGCGTGATCGAGCGCAGTGGCAGCACGCTGTATTGCACGGTGCTGTATTTCGAGCCGGTGGGCGGGTTGGTGGCCAAGCATCGCAAATTGATGCCTACCGGCACTGAGCGGCTGATCTGGGGCAAGGGCGATGGCTCGACGTTGCCAGTGATTGATGCGGCGGTAGGGCGCATCGGTGGTGCGGTGTGCTGGGAGAACATGATGCCGTTGTTGCGCACGGCGATGTACGCCAAGGGCGTGGAAGTGTGGTGCGCGCCGACGGTGGATGAGCGGGAAATGTGGCAGGTGAGCATGCGGCATATTGCCCATGAGGGGCGGTGTTTTGTGGTGAGTGCGTGTCAGGTGCAGGCGTCACCCCAGGCGTTGGGTGTGGAGATTGCGAACTGGCCGGTGGATCGGCCTTTGATCGCGGGGGGCAGTGTGATTGTCGGGCCCATGGGGGACATTCTTGCCGGGCCATTGCTCGGTGGGGCGGGGTTGCTGGTGGCGCGGATTGATACGGATGATTTGGCGCGGGCGCGGTATGACTATGATGTGGTTGGGCACTATGCCCGGCCGGATATTTTTGAGTTGACGGTGGATGAGCGTGCTAAGCCCGGGGTGCGGTTTTTGGGTTGAGTACATATCCGTTATTTAGGTAACGGCTGCTTATGGTTCCGCTCTTACAGCGGGTCACTTTTGGCAAACGCCCGCCCCAAAAGTAACCAAAAGGTCTTTGCCCCACCACTCGGTGCCTCGCCTAGGCTCGGCATGCCCGCACTCCGGCCCGATTACCGCGGGCCGCCGCGACGGGCCATCCATTGGCCCGGCGCGGCTAAATCGGCATCCCTGCCGATTTACCCGCTCCACCGTGCCTACTTGCGGCCATCGTGGTTAACGGGGCCAGCAGATCAAGATCAAAAGCAAGAGCACAGCGGCCTCCCGGCCGGCTTGAGTGTTAAAAGCAAAGGCAAGATCCAGAGCGAAAGCCAAATCTGAAGCGGATGCAGCTCTGCTTTTCTGTGGGAGCTGGCTTGCCTGCGATGCAGACACCTCGGTGCATCAGGTACACCCAGTTGATGCTATCGAGGCAAGCCAGCTCCCACATTTGACTGTGCCCGCTTTAGC
>NZ_AMXG01000027.1:0-33147 GCF_000313235.1 Pseudomonas sp. PAMC 26793 | reverse complement strand
ACTCGGTGCCTCGCTTAGGCTCGGCATGCCGCACTCCGGCCCGGTTCCGCGGGCCGCCGCGACGGGCCATCCTTGGCCCGGCGCGGCTAAATCGGCATCCTTGCCGATTTACCCGCTCCACCGTGCCTACTTGCGGCCATCGTGGTTGACGGGGCCCGCAGATCAAAATCAAAAGCAAGAGCACAGCGGCCTACAGGCCGGCTTGAGTGTTAAAAGCAAAGGCAAGACCCAGAGCGAAAGCCAAATCTGAAGCGGATGCAGCTCTGCTTTTCTGTGGGAGCTGGCTTGCCTGCGATGCAGACACCTCGGTGCATCAGGTACACCGAGTTGATGCTATCGCAGGCAAGCCAGCTCCCACATTTGACCGTGCCCGCTTTAGCTTTTGATTTGGCTCTTCAACACTCAAGCCGGCCGGGAGGCCGCTGTGCTCTTGATCTGCTTTTGATCTTGATCTTAGGCGCCCCGTTAAACCACGCTGGCCGAACGCAGGCTTTGGAGCGTGGGTAACCCGGCAGGACGCCGGGTTAGCCGCGCTGGGCCAAGGATGTCCCATCGCGGCGGCCCACGGTCCAAAGCCGGAGTGAGGGCACTCCGAGCCTAGGCGAGGAGCCGAGTGGTGGGGCAAGAGCCTTTTGGTTACTTTTGGGCTCCTTTCAAAAGTGACCCGCTGTAAGAGCGGAACCAATATCAGCCGTTACCCAAATAATGGATTTGCCCCCGATCCAACTCCCCCCCCAAACAACGCCGACAACTATAAACCCCCAACACCACCGGCTTTTCCCGCGCCCCACGCTCAACCCAGGTCGGCGCAACAAACCGATACCCCTGGCCCATCGCCGTCGCGATATAGACCGAATCATCATCCCCCAACGCCCGGCGGATCGCCTTGATCTGCGCCCGCAGGTTGCACTCTTCCACCACCAACCGTGGCCAGGCAATGTCCAGCAATTGGGTCTTCTCCAACAGCTCACCAGGCCGGGAGGCGAGAGCAATCAGCAACGTCAGGGCCCGACTCCCCAGGCTCACCGGCTCACCGTTTTTCAGCAGCAGATGACGCCTGGGCAACAGTCGATAAGGCCCAAAGTGAATTTCAAAAGCGCTGTCTTCAAGAGGGCTGCGTTGTGAATACGTCATGTGATTAACCTTTGTGCATGTTCAAAAACACAACCCCGCGCGGCTCCCTTCGCGCAAGGCTGCAAGGGACGGTCAGGTGTTGATCGCCGGGATCGGGTCTTCAGGATAATCACCCGGCTCCGTAGGCCCGCCAGTCAAACCGTATTGCTTGAGCACCGGCACAAGCTCGCCGTAGAACGCGTCCTGCGCCTTGCCATGAGCATCGGCCAGGGCGAAGGGCAGAAAGGCGCTGCCGATCCCGCCAAGAATCGCCGTAGCCCCGCCAAGGATGCCGCTGATGGTCCCGGCCACCGCGCCGATTTCCGTCGCGCCGTACAACCCGGCTCCGGCTTCCACCAATCCAGCCACCGCCGCACCCGTGCCCAGCACACCGGTGGCCACCGAGAAACTGCCGCTCAGGTAATCACCTTTTTTCAACGAGTCGACACCGCCAATCACCCCGATCACGCCGCCGATAATCCCGCCCGCCGAGCCGATAATCTTGCCGGCCGCACCGAGGTTGGCGATTTGCTGCGGACTCAGCGGGCCCTTGCCCACCGGCACCTTGCCGGGGAAATCACCGATGGTGCCGCCATCCGGCCGGTTGACCCAGGTGATGCCGTAACCCGCTTCCTTGGCGTATTTGGTACCACCCTCCATCAACAACCCGGCAAACTGCAGCCCGGCGGATACCCGGTTTGCGTCCGCCACCGGCGTGTTCCTGCCGCTGGCCGAACGGGCCATCAGCACGCCGCTCATCAGCACCGCACTGCCGATGTGCAACAGGCCTTGCTTGAACGCCGGGCTGACGTCGCCGAACTTCATGCCTTCGATGGCCTTGGGTAGCGCGTCGGCAATCTTGTCGCCCTGGCGCCCGATGTCCCACACCGAGCGCAGCATCGACACCACCTGCGCCGGGTCGATCTTGCCGCCGTCGGAGGTGACGAACATCTCGGGGTCTTTCTGATGGGCGTCGTTGATCGCCGCAGTCACCTTGGCTTCGTCGAAGTTGCCCTTGCCGTCCCCCAGGGTGATGTTCAGGGTGTCGGTGGTGGCGCCGCCGAGCAGGGCGTCGCCCAGGGCTTCGTTGAAATTCACCTGCAAGGTGGCGGCGTCATCCGCCGAGGCTTTGTCGCCGAGGAAGGCCTGGGCCGAGGCGGTGCTGGCGGCGAAGCTGCTGGCGGCCACGGTGGGGTCCATGCCGCCGGCCACCGCGTCGGTAAAGGCCTTGCCGGTCACCAGTTCGGTTTTGTAGTACTGCTGGATGTTGTCGCTTTGCCCGGCCTTGTCGGCGATGCCGGTCAGGTCCACATGGCCGTTGCCCCCCAGCGCAAGGTTGGCGATGGTGGTGTCGTTGGCCGCGTTTTGCAGGCCCATGCCCATGTCGATCTGCTTGCCGTTCTGGTCCTTGGCGTTGAGGTTGTCGTTGAGGTTTTTGCCGGTCTCGATGTCGCTGGTGTAGTAGTTCTGCATCGCGACTTTCAGGGTCGGGTTGCTGTCGACGATGTCGGCCAGTGCCGGGCCGCGGTTGTTTTGCAGGAACGCTTGTACGTCCGGATCGGCCGAGAGGGTTTCGATGCCGCTTTGCAGCTGCGCCTTGATCTTGTCTTCGTTGGGGTTGAGGCCGTAGTGGGGCGAGGTGTACTTGTCCATCAGCCCGGCGTGGGGCACGTAGTCGCTCACCAGCAGGCGGGTTTGCGCGTCGGTGAGTTGCACCAGCACTGCGGCTTTTTGCTCGCCGCTGTAGTTCTGCGGGTTGGCCAGGATGTCGGCGGTCAGGCCCGAGGTGTCGACGCCGGCGACGGCATCACGGGTGGCGGCGCCGTCGAGGAAGGTCAGGGTGTCGCTGTCGGTTTTCGGCGCCTGTTTTTCCAGCCAGTCGCCGATGTTGTCGCGGGTGCCGATGCCGTCCGACTTGCCGGTGGCCGGGTTGTCGCCACCGGTTTCCAGGGCATGGAACATCCCGGGTCTGGACCACATGGCCGCCGCGCCGGTCAGCTCGGTACTCAGCGCCGAATCGCTGCCCAAGGCTTGCAGGTTGTCGATGCGCAGCATGCCGTCGTTGCTGCGCTGGTTGGCGTCACCGGGGCGCATCGCCGAACCGGCGCCCGCGGCCAGGCTTTCGTTGGCCATCAGGATCGCCGCCGACTTGGCGTTGGCCTTGGCCAGGTCTCCCGGATTGCTGCCGAGGAAGCTGCCATAGGATTTCGACGCGGCGCCGAGGTCCTTGCCGGCGTTATCGATGAAGTGGTCGACGTCCGAATGGGTGATCACGTTGTCGGCCTTGCCCCGCCCGCCGGTGTCCAGCGCGGCCATCAGGCTCGGGCTGCTGGCGACGTACTTGAGCACGGCCTGGGCCTCGGGCGGCAGGGTCGTGGGCGGGTTGGCGAAGTCGATGGGTGCGCCGTGCAGGCCCCAGGCGTCCCAGTTTTGTGAGAGCAATTGCGCGGCCGCCTTCGGCCGGTTCAGGTCCAGTTCTTCCTTGGTCGGTGTGCCGCTGGTGTTGTCGGTGATGGTGTCCCAGTCCTTGGCGCCGGATACGCCGAACGATGAGGTGTCGATCCAGGACGTGTCCGAGGCACCCGCGGCGCCGGTGCTGCCGGCATACAGTTTGGCCACCTGGTCGTACAGCGCGGGGGTGATGTCCTGGGACACGATCACCTTGTCGCCCGAAGCCGTGGTATAGCGAATCAACCCCGGGCCGACTTCTTCGGGTGGGCCGATATTCGCGGCCGGGTCCATGGTTTCGGTGGGGCCGGCCAGGCGATAGCCGTCGGCCTGGCCGGCGTTGATCGCGAACAGCTTGGCCGAATCGCCGCTGACCTGGGCGAACAGCGCGGGTGTTTCCTTCTGGCTGACCACGATTTTGTCGCCGGCACTGGTCTCGTAGCGGATCAGCCCCGGGCCCAATTCGGTGGTGCTGCCGATCGCCTTGTAGTTGCCCAAGCCGGGCGCCACGGTGCTGGCGTCGGCCTCCTTGTAGCCGGCGCTTTTACTGTCAGCCAGATTCTTCTCAAGGGTCGCGTCGCTTTGCTGCGCGTTGTACTGGTTGACCAATTGCTCAAACAGCCTGGGGTTGTCGATCTGCTTGAGGGTCACCGGTTTGTCGCTGCCCAGCGGGGTGTAGGTGATGCTGTTGTTCACCGGTGCCTGTACGTTCTGGTACGGCAGCGGGATGGACGGGCCGCGGATTTTCGAGGGGTCGAATACCGGCCGGTCGACCGCCGTGAACAGGGCTTTTTCAAATGTGCTCCGGGCGCCATCCGGGCCCTTGTTATCGGCAGGGTCAAGGCCATTCGGGATCGCAGTCATAGATCACCTGGAAGTTGTCTTATATCAATCGGTATTTAGTGCAAGTGCACTAACTGGGGCGGGCGAAAGTTGCGAAGTGTTATTGAGCAAGCCCGCGCCGAGCTATCAAACGCGATGATCAAGTCGCTTTTGTTACAAATGGCAGTGCCTAAAAAGTTGGGCAATTGGCTATTAGTTAAAAGTGTGAAGTTGTCAGCTTTATTTTCAAAAATTGTTGGGTAGTCAAGGTTTTTGCCCAGGCGTTATTGGCCTCTACATTGTTCAAAACCGTTCATGTTCAAGCGAAAGGCCCCGTAATCATTGGGTTTCTTCATGTATTGGCTTTTTGCCAAAAGTTCCACTCCCGCTTGGGGATGAGATTTTCTCAACGGCAGGTTGAGCCAGGTTTTTCACAGCCCCCACCCTGAACGTTTCACAAGCTTTCACAGCGCAGGCGTTTTATTCGTGAGTAGTATGGATCCCATGCAAACCGACGGCTGTATTGCCAACTCACTGTCTGACGCGGGGAGTTCGGTTCGGTTTGCATGCGGCTTAACTTCCCTATCGATGCAAGGAGATTGAACATGGCTACTACTCCACCCGTAAGTGCAGGCGGCGCCGACGACGCTATCGCGAAGATGGAAGCAACTTTCAACATGGCCATCGAGAAGTCGGCCAAGATCACCGAGATCAGCACCGCGAAAAAAGCAGAGCTCGACGCCACCAAACAGCGTCCGCAGAACTGATTCGCCATACGGGCAGCGCCGGCGCTGCCCGTATACCTGCGTTACCCCGTTGCACCGTTGTTGATCGGCACAGGTGTGGTTGCTGCCTGTGATTCTCAAGGGGGCAAACCCAACCATGACAGCCTTGATTTCCCTGGGCCTGCCCGCCACGAATGGCGCGCCGACCCTGCTCGTGACCCACGGTTTGCACCAGGGCAGTTCCCTGACGCTCGACCAGCCGGTCTACACCCTTGGCGCCGCCCTGGCTGCCGACCTTCAGCTCAGCGATCCCGGAATCGCCGAACTGCACCTGCGCCTGCGTTTTGAAGGGGCCCAGGTGGCCGTCGAGGCCCTCGGCGGCGATGTATTGATCACCGGCACCGCCGGCGATATCCGTATTCCCCAAGGCAGCGGCCATCGCGCGCGGCTGCCGCTGCAACTGCGCATCGGCACGGCAGGTGTGAGCTTGGTGCTGCCGGGCAGCCCTGAAAAAACGCCGGTAGCCACACGCACCTTCACCCCGTGGATCATCGCCACGGCCTTGCTGTTCGTGTGCGCAGGTGCCTTGGCCTTTCGCAACGATCCACCGCAAGCACAGGCCGTACTGCCGGTCGCCGAAAAAGCCGTGGCCAAGCCTTCCCGCGCCGAAGCCAAGGCCTGGTTCGAAGGGCAATTGCAGGCCGCCCACCTGGAAGCCGTGACGGTCAACGACGTCGATGGCCAACTCAACGCCGTCGGCTCCTTCGAGCGGGCGCAAAAGCCTCAGTGGGTCGCCCTGCAACAAGCTTTCGACCAGCGCTATGGCCAGCAGATCGTGCTTAACCCGCGGGTTGCGGTGCGTGCGGATGCAGCCCGGCCACGGGTGCGCTTCCAGGCGGTGTGGTTCGGCACCTATCCCTATGTGATCAACGACAGCGGCAAGCGCCTGTACCCCGGCGCGGCCCTGGCCGACAACTGGGTACTGGAACGCATCGAGAACAACCAGGTGATCCTCGCCCGTGGCGAAGAACGCTTCACCTTCACCCTATGACGCTGCTTTTTTCAGCTAAGGCCCCGGGATGAAAGTCGAACCCCGTCCGTTGATTCCCAGTGATGTGCGCAGCGCGCCGGTGGAGGCGATCCGCCCGGTCAATTCGCGCCAGGCCACCGCCTTCGAGGCGGTGCTGAAAACCCGCAAGGTCCAGTCCCGCCGCTCCCTGCGCAGTGACCTGGAAGAACTCACCAGCGCCGCCGGCGTCGACTCGCTGCTGTTTGGCAGCGCACGGTCCCTGGAGTTGCTGGATCACGTGATGCAGCACCTGTTGCCGAACCTCGACGCCGAGCCGCAGATCAAGGCGCTGGCCCATGACCTGATCAGCGAGGAAATCGAGATGCGCCGCACCCTCGAACAACAACGCTCGGAGGTCCAGGCCTGATGTCCCGGAATAACGACGACGCGGTGCAATTGCTCAAGGGCATTGGCGAGCTGTACCGGCGCAACGGCCAGTCCCAGCGTGCGCTGGTGATGCTGCTGATTGCCGTGAGCGTGGCACCCGACGACGGCCTGCTGCTGCGCTCGCTGGTGCTGGCGTTCACCGACAGCGGCGACTTCACCCGCGCACTCGCGGCCCTGGACCGCCTGGTGGCGCTGGAAGGCGAGTCCGCCAGCCTGTTGCTGCTGCGCGCCCGGGCGCTGTGGTATGGGGAACGCAAGGACGAAGCGCGCCAGTGCTTCAAACGTTACCTGGCTGCACGGAGAGTGGCGCCATGAACCTGCTCAACCGCCTGAACGGCATCGCACGCATGGCCGCCCAGCGTACCGACGTGATCATCGTCGCGTTCATGCTGATGGCGATTGTGATGATGATCATCCCGCTGCCCACCTACCTGGTGGACATGCTGATCGGCCTGAACATCGCTCTGAGCATCCTGATCCTGATCGTCGCCTTCTACATCGGCCACTCGGTGGAATTCTCCGCGCTGCCACCGCTGATTCTGCTCAGCACCCTGTTTCGCCTGTCGCTGTCCATCACCACCACCCGCTTGATTCTGCTGCACGGTGACGCGGGCCACATCGTCAAGGCCTTCGGCGACTTCGTGATTGCCGGCCAGGTGGTGGTGGGCATGGTGGTGTTCCTGATCATCACCGTGGCGCAGTTCGTGGTGATCACCAAGGGCGCCGAGCGGGTCGCGGAAGTGGCGGCGCGCTTCACCCTGGACGCGATGCCCGGCAAACAGATGAGCATCGACAACGACCTGCGCAACGGAGATATCGACCAGGCCGAAGCCCGGCGCCGGCGCTCCCGCCTGGAGCGCGAGAGCCAGATGTTCGGCGCGATGGACGGGGCGATGAAGTTCGTCAAAGGCGATGCAATTGCCGGGTTGGTGATCCTCGCGGTCAACCTGCTGGGCGGCATGCTGATCGGCATGATCGAGCGCGACATGGCCTTCGGCGCGGCGGTGCACACCTATTCGCTGCTGACCGTGGGCGACGGCTTGATCGCACAGATCCCGGCGCTGCTGATCTCGGTAGCGGCGGGCACCGTGGTGACGCGGGTCAACAGCGACGGCGAAGCGGGTGACCTCGGCAGCGAAATTCTCAAGCAGTTGGGTGCCAGCTACCGGGCGCTCGGGTTGACCGCATTGATCATGGTGGGCGTCAGCGTGATCCCGGGTTTTCCGACCTGGGTGTTCCTCGGGTTGGCGCTGGTGTTCGGCGGCGCGGCGTTCGTGATGTACCGCCGGCATACCCGTGAACATCAGGTAGAGCCTGAAGCCCTGGTCGAAACACTGGAGCCGGTGGTCGAAGTGCAAGCCGAGCAGGACTACGGCGTGGCGCCCGACACCCGGGTGCTGCTGACCCTCGGCAGCGCCCTGGCCCTCAGCGCACCGCGCCAGCTGTTGAGCCAGCGCATTGAAGCGCTGTGTCACGACATCCGCAGCGACCTCGGCGTCGACATGCCGGTGCCGGGCATTCACATGGACGCTAAGGCCACGCCGGGCAGCTTCCGGGTGTCCCTGGAAGGCGTGCCGGTCAGCGAAGGCGAGATGCCGATCAACTGCCTGTTGTTGCAGGACGATCCGGTGCACGTGCAACTGCTGGACATTGCTACCCTGCAAGCCGATTCGCCCCTCAATGGCCGCGCCGCACACTGGATCGAGCGCCAGCACGAAGACGCGTTGCGCACCGCTGGCATCGGTTTCCTGCTACCGGATGAGGTGCTGCGCGGCGTGCTGGAGCGCAGCCTGCGCCGCTATGCCGCGGACTTCCTCGGGATCCAGGAAACTCGCCTACTGCTCGAACGCACCGAAGCCACCTACGGCGAACTGGTCAAGGAAGCCTTGCGCCTGGTGCCGTTGCAGCGGGTAGCCGAGACCCTGCGCCTGCTGGTGGGCGAGGGCGTGTCGATCCGCAATCAACGGGCCTTGCTTGAAGCCATGGTGGAGTGGGGCGCCCGGGAAACCGACGCCGGTCGCCTCGCCGAACACCTGCGCGCTGCGTTGGCGCGGCAGATCAGCCATCAATATGCCGACCGCAATCGGGTGATTGGCGCCCTGGTATTGGCGCCGGGTTTGGAAGACCAGTTGCGCGCGTCCCTGCGTCGCCAGGAGCCCAGCCGCGATGTGATCCCCGAAGAGATCAACCGCGCCTTGCTCGCCCAACTGCGCCAGGCCTGCGACAAAACCGTCGAGGCCAACAGCGCGGTGTTGCTGGTGCATCCGGAATTGCGCCGCAGCCTGCGCCGTTTGGTGCTGCGCGGCGAGCTGGAACTGGCGGTGCTGTCGTTTCGCGAACTGGCCACCGAATACAACCTGCAAGCGCTGGTGACCATCAGCCTCACCGATATCTCCAACCGCCGTGCACCTGCTGCGGCTTCCGTCACTTCCCTGGCGTCTGCCTCATGATTCGTTTTTGTTTGTTATTGCTGACGTTGACCTCGTTTTTTTGCAGCGCCCAGGACATTGCCAACGGTGCGCAGGGCTCCATCAGCCTCGCCTCCGGAGAAGGCCGGATCCTGCACTTCGTCGCGCCGGTGGAATCGGTGCTGGTGGCCGAACCGGGGATTGCCGACCTGCAAGTGGTGTCGCCCGGTGTGATCTACATCTTCGGCAAGGCGCCGGGCAATACCAGCTTGATTGCCCTCGGCAGCGACGGCAAACAGCTCGCCAGCCTGTCCCTGGCCGTCAGCAGCGCCACCGAGGCGGTGACCGCACCGATGCAGGAATTGCATCCCGGCAATGGCGCGCAGATCAGCGGCGCCGGCAACCGCTTGATCGCCAAGGGCACGGTGCGCAGCGTAGGCGAGGCGACGGATTTGAATGCCTTGCTCAACCCACAGGGCCAGGGTTTTCAGAGCGCGGTCAACACCACTGAATACGCCGGTGCGGCCCAGGTCAATTTGCGGGTGCGGTTCGCTGAAGTGTCCCGCTCGGAACTGTTGCACTACGGCGTGAACTGGAACGCCATGTTCAGCAACGGCACGTTTTCCTTCGGCCTGATCACCGGAGGGCCGCTGGCAGCGGCGACTGCGGGTGGACTGGCAGCGGCGGGCAGCGGTTCGGGCAACACCAATATCGACGGCATGCTCGACGCGTTGCAGGCCAACGGGATTCTGCAAATTCTGGCCGAGCCGAATATCACCGCCATGACCGGGCAGACCGCGAGCTTCCTGGCGGGCGGCGAAGTGGCGATTCCGGTGCCGGTGAATCGGGACCTGGTGGGGATTGAATACAAGTCCTTCGGTGTGTCGCTGTTGTTCAACCCGACCCTGCTGCCCAACGGCCGGATCGCCCTGCAAGTGCGTCCAGAAGTCAGCAGCGTGGTGAGTGGCGGAACGGTGGATTTCGGTAATTTCCATGTGCCGTCGTTCAGCGTGCGCCGCGCGGATACACGGGTGGAAGTGGGCAGCGGGCAGACGTTTGCGATTGCCGGGCTGTTCCAGCGTGAGAGCAGCCAGGACATCGAGAAGCTGCCGTTGCTGGGGGACTTGCCGATCCTGGGCAACCTGTTTCGCTCCAAGCGTTTCCAGCGCAATGAAACCGAGCTGGTGATTTTGATTACGCCGTACCTGGTGGAACCGGTGCGCAGTCGCACCCTGGCCACGCCGCTGGATGCGCAGCCTGCCACCGCCGCAGCGGCGGGACCGCGCAGTGGTGGGGCGTTTGGTTTCTACATGAATTGATGAGGGGGCATGGCATGAAAGTTTCGCGTTTGTTGATGTGTTTGCCCCTGTTGGTGGTGGGCTGCAAGACGCATTTGGCGCCGGTGTATTACTCGCCGCAGTATCAGGCGGATGGCTTGCCGAGCCAATGCCAGCAGCCGCCGGCCAAGGATGAGATCGGGCTGGATGAGGATTTCAAGGCGACCTTGCCATTGGGGTGTGCCAACAATTTGAATTTGATGCAGATGGTGGAGCAGCGGCAGGATTTGAATCAGGGGCGGGCCACCGGCCCGGCGATGGCGGCGCCGGTTGGGCGGGCGGCGCAGGTGTATATCGAGGGGTTTGATCGGGAGCAGTTGCAGCGGCGTCAGACTCAGCAAGAGGCCAAGGCGGGCGCTCCGGGAGCACAGCAATGAAGGCCACGCTGATCGTTCCCACGCTCTGCGTGGGAATGCCGCCCCGGACGCTCCGCGTCCCGCGGTGGATGCAAGGTGACGCGGAGCGTCACAGGATGCATTCCCACGCAGAGCGTGGGAACGATCAGTCAGTGCGTGTCCACCAGTCCCAATTCCCGCGCTTGCGCAACCGGATCGCTGATGGCTTTGATGCGGTTGGCTTCGGTGATCAGGCGTGCGCGCTCAGCGGCCGGAATATCGTCCAGCGGCAAGCTGGCCACTCGTTGTTCGTATCCCGCCAATACCAGCACCAGCAGTTCATTACGCTGATGCCGTGGCAACGCGCGGGGCGATTGGGTGACGGGGGCGATGGTGTCCAACGCCTGTTGCGACTGGCCGCCAAGGGCGTAGGCCAGGGCCAGGTTGCAGCGGCTGTCGAGGTCGTCGGGTTGCAGGCTCAGGCTTTTGGCGAAGGCGGTTTGTGCCGTCATCGCCTGGCCGTTCAGCACCTGGGCGATGCCCAGTCGGGTGTAGGCGACCGGCGATTGGCTGGCCTCTGCGGCTTGGCCCAGGGCCGTCACGGCGCGCTGGGTTTTGCCCAGGCGCAGTTGCGCGGTGCCCAGGCCCAGCAAGGCGTCGGCGTTGTGCGCCTGGAGGCCGAGGGCTTGTTGGAAGGCACGCTCGGCGCCGACCGCATCGTTGCCGTCGAGCCGCGCCTGGCCGAGTTTGAGCCACAGATCGATGCCGGCGCCCGGTTGCTGGGCCGCACGTTCGTACAGCGCCGCCGCGCTGGCGTAGTCGCCGCGTTTGTTCAGGTCGTTGGCCAGCTTTACCGAGCGGTCGGAATCGCTCGGCGCAGTACTGGAACAGGCGGCCAGCAACAGGCTGCCGGCAAGCAAAAAGTGTTTGGTCATCGTCACAACTCGTTGGGCGAAGGCGGACGTCATGTAAGCATATTTTCCATGGCGCTCCTATGTCTGTCGGTGCTGTTTGGCGCCTCGATCGCCCACGCCGACGAAGAGCCCGAATGGTTTGCCAAACCCTACGCCTACGTGCTGGTGGACCAGGACGTACGCGCCGCCCTCGAAGAGTTCGGCCACAACCTCGACATCCCGCTGGTGCTCTCGGACAAGGTGCGTGGCAAGGCCCGCAGCACCGTGCGCGCCGCCACCGCCGGGGAGTTCCTGCAGACGTTGTGCAGCACCAACGGCCTGACCTGGTACTTCGACGGCAACCTGCTGTACCTCAATGCCAGCGACGAAATCACCACCAGGCTGTTCAAGGCCAGTGCCCTGAACCTGGACCAGTTGCAGGCCTATCTGAATAACCTCGATGTGTTCGGCCAGCAGTTGTCGATGCGCAACGGCCCCGAGGGCGATGAGGTATTCGTGTCCGGACCGCCGCCGTACCTGGCGCTGGTCCAGCAGCATGTGGATCACCTGCAACCCAAGGCCAGCCCGCCTGTCGTGGCGCGCGAGCACGGCGTGCGGGTATTTCGCGGCGCCCAGGTGAGCACCGAAACCCCTTGATTCACCCCAACCCCAGTAAAGGAGCATGACCATGTCCGTAACCGCCGTAGACAGCAACCTCGCCCCCGGTGGCGCCAGCCCTGAAGCCAAGTTCAACGCCGCGGTGGATAACGCCAAGAGCGCCGACAAACCGGAGATGACCGACGCCGAATTCACCGATGCCCTGATCACCCAGGCGGTCACCATCGGCGGTCAATTCATCATCATGCCCAAGGCGCAGGAAATGCTGAATGACGCCATGTCCGATGACGACGAAGAGTAGGGCGAACCCATGACCATCAGTCTCGCTGCCAGCGCCACGGCCTTGCCGCCGTCCGCCGGCGCGGGGCCCGCCGGGGCCTCGCAGAATCTGTTCGAGCACATGGCCAATACGGCCAAGGGTATGCCCGAGGGCGCCAGCCCCCATCAGATCGGCTCGGGTCTGATGGAGCGCTTGAACAGTTTTATCGACCGCTCCCGGACCTTTTCCGAGCGCGCCGATTTGCTTACCAATAACCCGTCGGCGCCGCCCCAAGTGGCCGCTGCGGATATCCGCACCTCGGGTGCCTCGCCCACTGCAGAACCGGGCAAGAAAGTCGCCGAGCAGCAGGTCGACCAGATCGTCCATTCACTGGGCAAGATGTTCGACTACTCCATCGAAACCCAGATGGTGGTGCGCGGTGCGACGCAGATTTCCGGTTCCGCCAACACGCTGCTCAAGGGTCAATAACGCCATGCCAAGCCCGAATCGTGCCCTGCGTCTGCTGCTGATCGGCATGCTCGCCAGCCTCTTGCAGGCCTGCGACATGGACCTCTACACCAACCTCAGCGAGCGCGACGCCAACGCCATGGTCGCGGTGCTGCTGCGCGACGGCATCCCGGCGACGCGCAAGGTGCAGGACAACGGCCAGTTGAAAGTGGTGGTCGACGAACAGCGCTTCGCCGAAGCCATGACCCTGCTGGACAACGCCGGCCTGCCGCAGCAGAGCTTTTCCAACATGGGCGAGGTGTTCAAGGGCAACGGCCTGGTGTCGTCGCCGGTGCAGGAGCGGGCGCAGATGATTTACGCCTTGAGCGAAGAACTGTCCCACTCGGTGTCGCAGATCGACGGCATCGTCTCGGCGCGGGTACACGTGGTGTTGCCGGACAATGACCTGCTCAAGCGGGTGATTTCGCCGTCGTCAGCCTCGGTGCTGGTGCGCTACGACCCGGGCACCGATATCAATACGTTGATCCCGCAGATCAAGACCCTGGTGGCCAACGGTATTTCCGGCTTGAGCTACGACGGCGTTTCGGTGACGGCGATCAAGGCCGCCGTGTCCATCAGCCAGAACCCGGCGCAACCGCGATTGGCGCGCTTCATGGGCCTGTGGCTGTTGGAAGACAACCTGAACCAGGCGCGGTTGCTGTTCGGCGGTTTGCTGCTGCTCGCCCTCGGCGCGTGCGGTGTGTTGGCCCGTCAGCACTGGGCGCGGCGCCAGTCCCAGGCGTTGTATGTGCTCAAGGAGGGTGAATGAGCCTGGTTGAGCGTTGGCAGGGCCTGATCGCCCAGCCGTTGCTGTTTGTGCGCGAGCAAAGCCTCGGCGAGTGCTTCGGCGAAGGCCTGCCGGCCGAGGTGCTGCAAGCCTTGCACGGGCAGCCGCGTTTTCGGTCGCGCCTGGAGCAGTTGCTGGCCAGCCATTATCAGTTGGCGCCGCTGGCGCATCTGGTCACGCCACCCGCCGCCGATTTGCCGGTGTTGCTGCTGAGCCCGGCGCAATTTGAGCGATTGCCCAGGCTGTGTGGCGCGATCTGGCATGCCTCGACCCTGAGCCGGGAGATCCGCCGCGAAGTGGTCAATGAACTGCGCGAAGGCCTCGGTCAGGAAGCCTTTGCCCTGGCCCTGGCAAACCGGCAGTTGGGCGGCGCGGCCGACCTGCTGCGTGAGCCCGCCGAGTTGATCGACGCCATCGACCGCGATGGCCTCACCTGTGTCGCCGCCTGGCTGCAGGCCCAGCCCGCCGAGTTGGAAGGCTGGCTGCCCCTGCGTTTTGTCGCACCCAAGGGCTATAGCGGGCGCCTGCCCCGCGACCTGGAAATTGTCCAGACCGTCGCTGCCCGGTTGCTTGCCGAGGAGCTTGCCCATGAGTGAATTACCCAGCCGTCCTGCCGCGCGGATTTTGCGCGCCGATGAAGCGGCGTTGTGGACCGATGGTTTTGCCTTTGTGCAAGCCGCCAAGGAACACGCCGAGCAGATCAAGGCCGACAGCGACCAGTGGCTGTACACCGCCCGTGCCGAAGGCTTTGAGAGCGCCCGTCGGGAAGGCGCCGAACAGGTCGCGCAGTTGCTGCTGGAGACCCAGGCCAAGGTCCAGCATTACCTGGCCGGGCTTGAGGCATCGCTGGCGGATTTGGCCCTGGGCATCGTGCGTGAAGTACTCGGCGAACTGGATGACACCGACCGCGTGGTGCGTTGCACACGCCAGGCCCTGAGCGCGTTTCGCCAGGGCCAGGCGCTGACCTTGTGGGTGCCACCGGCTGAAGTGAACGTGCTACGTCAACAGTTGCTCAAGGACGGCATCGCCGTGGAGGCCGATACGCAACTGGGCGCAGGCCAGGCCCGGTTGAGCAGCCCGGCGGGTTCGGTTGAGCTGGGGCTGGAGGCGCAACTGCAAAGCCTGCGCCGCAGCCTGTTGCCCTTTGCCGAAGAGGGCGTGGCATGAATCTCAATCAACTGCTGCCGCGCCTGACCGAGCGGTTGTCCCAGGCCCGCTTGCGTCCGATGCAAGGCACGGTGCTGAGTATTCGCGGGGTGTTGCTGCGGGCCAGCGTGGCGGGGGCGAGTATCGGCGAGCTGTGCCATCTGCGCGACCCGGTCAGTGGCCGCAGCCTCAGCGCCGAGGTGATTGGGTTTGATGGCGACGAAGCGATCCTGTCGCCCATCGGCTCCATGGAAGGCCTGTCGACCCGCACGCAAATCATCGCCACCGGCGAAAGCCTCGGTGTGGCGGTAGGCGATGCGCAACTGGGGCGGGTGATCAGCCCCATGGGCGAGTTTCTCGACGGTGACGGTGTACCGCCAACCCTGAACTTGCAGACCTACCCCTTGCACGCCGAGCCGCCAGCACCGTTCTCGCGGCAACTGATCGCGCGCTCCGTGGCGTTGGGCATTCGCTCCATCGATGGCTTGCTGACCCTTGCACAAGGTCAGCGCATGGGCATCTTTGGCGAGCCCGGTGTGGGCAAATCTTCGTTGTTGGCGAGCATCATCCGCAACAGCGAGGCCGATGTGATTGTCATCGGTTTGATCGGCGAGCGGGGCAGGGAAGTGCGCGAACTGTTGGACGTGCAACTGGACGCGACGGCCCGCGCACGCACCGTTGCTGTCGTCGCCACCTCCGATCGCCCGGCGGCCGAGCGGGTGCGTGCGGCGTTTGTCGCCACCACCCTGGCTGAGTACCACCGCGACCAGGGCCGCAATGTATTGCTGTTGATGGACAGCCTCACACGATTCGCCCGGGCCCAGCGTGAGATCGGCTTGGCCGTGGGTGAGCCACCGACACGTCGCGGCTATCCACCGTCGTTTTTCGCCACCTTGCCCAAGTTGCTGGAACGCGCCGGCCCGGGGCCCACCGGCAGTATCACCGCGCTGTACACCGTGCTTACCGAAGGCGACGCCGCCAGCGATCCGGTGGCCGAGGAAGCGCGGTCGATCCTCGACGGGCACATCGCCCTGAGTGCCGAACTGGCCCAACGCAACTATTTCCCGGCGGTGGACGTGCTGCGCAGTCGCAGCCGGTTGATGGAGCAGGTGGCGGGTGACGAACACAAGCGCCTGGCAATGCGAATCCGTGAATTGATGGCGCGTTACGGCGAAATCGAAATGCTGATCCGCGTCGGCGAGTACTCCGCCGGCAGCGACCCGCTGGCCGACGAAGCAATCACCCGCCATGGCGCGATCGAAGCCTTCCTGCGCCAGAACGCCGACGAACCCAGCAGCCCCGAACACACCTTGATCCGCATGCGCCAGGTGCTGGCATGAGCCCGAAAGCGCAGCAAGATCCAGTGTGGGAGCTGTCGAGCTTCAGCGAGGCTGCGATGGCGTCAGCACTGCCAACATCAATGTTGCCTGACCCACCGCTTTCGCAGCCTCGCCGGGGCTCGACAGCTCCCATATTTGATCTGCATGCACACCTTGACCCGCATGCGCCAGGAGCTCGCATGAGCCTGAAAGCACAGCAAGATCCAGTGTGGGAGCTGTCGAGCTTCAGCGAGGCTGCGATGGCGTCAGCACAGCCAACATCGATGTTGCCTGACCCACCGCTTTCGCAGCCTCGCCGGGGCTCGACAGCTCCTACATTTGATCTTCATGCACTCCTTGAACCGCATGCGGCAGGTGTTGGCATGAGTCCGAAGGAGCAGCGCGATCCAGTGTGGGAGCTGTCGAGCTTTAGCGAGGCTGCGATGGCGTCAGCACAGACGACATCGATGTCGCAGTGTTGCCGGGGCTCTACAGCTCCCACATTCGATCTTCATGCACTCAGTGAGTGCGCTGTTGGTATGACGATGGAGAAAAGAACCGATGAAGACTGAACAACTGCGCACCCTGCAAACCCTGCGGGTGCTGCGGGAACAGCGGGCGGCAAGCCAGTTGGCGGCGCAACAGCAACGTTGCGCGCAAACCCACGGCGCCCTGACTGATGCCAAGGAGCAGTTGCGTCTGCACCGTGAAGCCGTTGCCCGTGAGGCCGGCGAGATTTACGCCTCACTCACAGAGGGCTTGTCGGTGGCCAGTTGGCAGGCCGCCCAGGATCGCCTGCGGGGCTTGTCCGATGATGAGCGCTTGCTTGAAGGCGACGTCAGCCACGTTTCCAGCACCCTGCAAACCCAGGAGCGCGAACGTGAGCTGTTTCGCCAGGAGCGCCTGAGCCGCCAGCGCCAGTCCGACGCCTGGCAAAGCCTGCTGGACGGGCGCGAAAGCTGCGAGCGGGTCGCCGGTGAGTTGCTTGAAGAACAAGGACTCGGCACATGATCGTGGCCCTTGCCGTCCCCTTGGCGCCCTGGCTTGAACACTTCGACCCGGCGCTGCTCACGGTGCATAACCAACTGCACTGCCGGCGCCATGCGTGGCAGGGTCGTTGTGCCGGGCAGGACTTGAGCGTCGCCTGGGCCGCCGATCCCCAGCCGCTGAAATCGCCTCGGGATGTGCAGCTGTTGCTCGGGCAATCACCGGTGCGCCTGCGACTTTCGGCTGCCGCCCTGGAACAAGTACTGGTGCCGCTGGCGTTGCAGTTCGACGCGCAGGTGCTGCCGTCATTGCCGCGTTCGCTGCTGTTGGAGCTGGCCGTGCTGGACCTGATCGAGCGCCTTGAACCGTTGCTCGGCCACCCCGTGCAGTTGCTCGAAGCCAGTGAAGAGCCGCGGTCTTACCCCGTTCACCTGGCGCTGACATTGACCTTCGGCAATACCCCGGCAATGGCCGCCCAACTGGACCTGAGCGAAAGCGCCGCGTTCCTGGTGGCGCAGTTGTTGGAGCAACACGGCCAGGTCCAAGCCGACCCATTGCCTGCGCTGCGCCAGACACTCTCGGTGCTCACCGGGCAGCAATGGCTGAGCCTCGGCGAGTTGCGCAGCCTGCAGCCCGGCGACGTGTTGATGCTCGAGCCGGGCAGTGGCCTGCTGCTGGACCTTGAGGGCCGCCTGCAAGCTCGCTGCCAGCGCGATGGCTCGTCGCTGCAGCTACTGGAACCTTTGAAAACGCCCCTTTTGGACATGGAGAACACAATGACTGATGTCGATTCCGCTGCGGCCCTGGACGATTTGCCCCTCAAGCTGGTGTGCCAGGTCGGCAGCCTGGAACTGACCCTGGCGCAGTTGCGGGAGCTGGGGGCGGGCAGCCTGCTGCAGCTGAATACGCCGACGGTGGATGGCGTGGACCTGATGGTCAACGGCCGCCGCGTCGGCCAGGGCCAACTGGTGAAAATCGGTGACGGCCTGGGCGTGCGCCTGCTGAGTTTCGCCACCCCATGACCGGTTATCAGCCGAACCTGATCGAGATCATCCTGGTGGTTGCCACCATCGGGTTGATCCCGCTGGCGGTGGTGACCCTCACCGGCTTCATGAAAATCTCGGTGGTGCTGTTCCTGATCCGCAACGCCCTGGGGGTGCAGCAAACGCCGCCGAACCTGGTGCTGTACGGCATCGCGCTGATTCTCTCGGTGTACGTCACCACGCCGTTGATTGGCGACATGTACCGCCAGGTGGAAGGGCGCGACCTGAACATCGAGCACGTCGAGCAACTCAAGGACCTCGGCGACGCCTTGCGCCCGCCGCTGCAGGCGCACCTGGCGCGGTTTGCCAATGAGTCCGAGCGCGGCTTTTTCGTGCAGGCCACCGAGACCATCTGGTCGCCGGAAGCCCGTGCCGATCTGCGGGATGACGACCTGGTGGTGCTGATCCCGGCGTTCGTCAGCTCGGAGCTGACCCGGGCCTTCGAGATCGGGTTCCTGCTGTACATCCCGTTCCTGGTGGTGGACTTGCTGGTGTCCAACGTGCTGATGGCGATGGGCATGTCGATGGTCTCACCGAACCTGATTTCGATCCCGCTGAAAATCTTCCTGTTCGTGTCATTGAGCGGCTGGTCGCGCCTGATGCACGGTTTGATTCTGAGTTACGGCTGAGGCACGATCCATGGGCCAGGACGTTTTCCTGTCATTGATGAAACAGGCACTGATGACGGTGCTGATGCTTTCCGCGCCGGCGCTGGGAGTGGCGATTATCGTCGGCTTGAGCGTGGGCCTGTTCCAGGCGTTGACCCAGATCCAGGACCAAACTCTGCCCCAAGTGGTGAAGCTGGTGGCGGTGCTGCTGACCATCGTGTTCCTCGGCCCGGTGCTGGCGGGGCAAGTGGCGGAACTCGGCAGCCAGGTGCTGGACAACTTCCCGTTGTGGACGCGCTGACCGCCCATGGATGCAAGCCTTACCGCCCAGTTTCTGGAAGTCGCCTACCCGGTGATCAGCTCGGCCTCGCTGGCGGCCTGCCGGGCCATGGGGGTGGTGGTGATCACCCCGGCGTTCAACCGCCTCGGGCTCACCGGGATGATTCGCGGCTGCGTGGCCGTGGCGATTTCGATTCCGATGTTCATGCCGGTGTTCGACGCCATGACCTCGATGCCCAACCACGGCAGCCTGTTTATCGCCGGGTTGCTGATCAAGGAATTCCTGATCGGCATCCTCATCGGCCTGTTGTTCGGCATCCCGTTCTGGGCGGCGGAAGTGGCGGGGGAGTTGATCGACCTGCAGCGCGGTTCGACCATGGCGCAACTGGTGGACCCGTTGTCCACCGGGGAGTCGAGTGTGATGTCCACCTTGCTGACGGTGATGTTGATCACGCTGTTTTTCATGTCCGGCGGTTTTATCCTGATGGTCGACGGCTATTACCACAGCTACCAATTGTGGCCGGTGACCGCGTTCACCCCGGTGTTTGCCAGCTCGGCGTTACTGGCGGTGCTGTCGATCCTTGACCAGATCATGCGCGTCGGGGTGCTGATGGTGTCACCGCTGATCATCTCGCTGCTGGTCACTGACCTGATGCTGGCGTACCTGTCGCGGATGGCGCCGAACCTGCATATTTTCGATTTGTCGCTGCCGGTTAAAAACCTGTTTTTCTCGATCCTGATGGTGATCTACATCGGCTTCCTGATTCCCTTGATGCTGGACCAGCTGGCAGAGTTTCGCGGCACCGTGGAATTGCTGAAAACCCTGGCGGGCATGGAGTAGCGCATGGGCGATACCAGCGAAGAAAAATCCCAGCCGGCCACGGACAAAAAGCTCAAGGACGCACGAAAGAAAGGCCAGGTCGCCAAGAGCCAGGACCTGGTCTCGGGCATGGTCATCCTGTTTTGCACCCTGTGCATTTCCATCCTCGCACCCCGGGCCCAGGCCCAGGTCACGGCGCTGATCGATCTCACCGCGCAGATCTACATCGAACCCTTCGCCACGGTGTGGCCTCGGGTATTGGACCATGCCGAACAACTGGTGATCGGCATCACCTTGCCGGTGATGGCGGTGACCACCGGGGTGGTGATCCTGACCAATATCATCACCATGCGCGGCTTTGTGTTTTCCGTGGAGCCGATCAAGCCCGAGTTCAAGCGCATCAACCCGGCGGAAGGCTTCAAGAAGCTGTTCGCCTTGCGCAATTTTGTGGAGTTCATCAAGGGCCTGATCAAGGTGCATGTGCTGGCCGTGGCGTTCTACGTGGTGGGACGGCATGCGTTGCAGGCGTTGATGGAGTCGTCGCGGTGTGGCGCGGGGTGTATTGAATCGACGTTTTTCCTGGTGCTCAAGCCGCTGGTGTTTACCGTACTGGCGGCTTTTATCCTGGTGGGCGGGGTGGATGTGTTGATGCAACGCTGGCTGTTCGGCCGCGACATGAAAATGACCCGTAGCGAGACCAAGCGCGAGCGCAAGGACATTGATGGCGACCCGCTGATCAAGAGCGAGCGCCGGCGCCAGCGCCAGGAGATGCAGGCGCTGGCCACCAAGCTGGGGCTGGGCCGGGCATCGATGATGATCGGCACCACCGACGGCTGGGTGATTGGCGTGCGTTATGTGCGTGGAGAAACGCCGGTGCCGGTGGTGGTGTGCCGGGCTTCGCCGGAGGAGGCATTGGGGATGTTGCAGGAGGCGTTTGACCTGGGCATCCCGCAGGCACCGGACAACAACCTGGCGGAGGCGATTGCCAGGAAGACCGTACCGGGAGACCCGGTACCGGATGCGTCGTTCCAGGCGGTGGCGGACTGGTTGGTGGCGGCGCGGTTGATCTGAGGCCGACGGGCAGCGCTGGAACCGATGCAGACCGCTGCGCCACAGAGCAACAGCCTGCCGCTACTCCGTTTTCCCACGGCATGCAGGGCAGGTATGTCGAACAGACCAGGAAAATTCAATCATGGCGATCTCTCATACGCACTCCATGCAGCATGCTCAAAACGTGCACTCCCAGCCTGCGCAGGCCCCCCTGCGGCTGGTCGGCAATCCCTATTTACGGATGTCCGATTCCGACCTCGCGTTGGAGTTTGGAAAAAACTACAGCGCGTTCCAGCCCAGGCCTTCGTGGTATGCAACAGAGGGCAAAATCCAGGAAATGGCCAAGCGTACGATGCCGTCAGGGGAACCGCAGCAGGACAAACTGACAATGCTGGCCAGGGAACTGGTCAAGCGCGACCACGTGATGGAGCAACTGGATACCACGGGGCACGGTCAACGTGACGGGCTAATCGGGAATGGCAACCCGAGAATCGCTGCGAATAATTTGTCCAAATACCCGCCGCCGCTGCCCGACCCTTGCTATTCACAACCCTGCCGCCCGCAACCTGGCAGGCCAAACCCATGCGGTTCTTCGCCGCTCAATATTTATAGGAGTATGTCGGACTCCAGCGTGGCGCTGGCGTTTGGCAATAACTACAAGGAGTTCGGCAACCCGCAAAGAAACGGTGTGGCAGACCTTGGGCAGATCTTCAAAATGGCGCGGCGCGAGATGAGCGGCAACTGGGCGCAGGACAACATGACCCTGCTTGCCCGGGAAATCGTTAACCGTCCCTATGTGAGCCGCGCACTGGACTCGATCGACGACAACGGCCGGCAGGACGGCATCATCGGCTATCGCAATGCTCAATTGGCCGCCGCCTACCTGGCGCGCCGCGGCTGAAACGTAGGCCGAGGGAGGGTTACTGTGAGAGCGGGCTTGCCCGCTCTCACAAGGGCTTCAGGATTTGTCCACATCGTGATACGGGCCGCCGTAACCGTCGCCCACCCGCCAGATGATGTCGTGGTTTTCATTGGTCCATTCCGACGGCTTCAGCGAGTACTTGTAGTCCTCTGAGTTACGGTTATTTCCGTCGCCGATAAAGTCCGGATGGTCCCGCCGATGGTCGCCACCGCGAATACTCGAGCGGGCATCCCACTCTTCCTTGCGGAAATCAAAAATACTCTGGTCCTGCGGCGCATCCCGCTGGCCCCAGTCGGACAGGTACGTCTGCAACCACACATACGCCTCATCCCCGTTGGGCTTGAGCAATCCGTCCTGCTTGAAGTCCTGGATCTGGTTCCAGTTCTGCATCGAAATCTTGTGCAGCTTGTGGGACTGCACCGTGCTCAGGATCGCCCCGACAAACGACAACGCGCCGGAGATCAAAAAGCCCACCGGCCCCAGGAACGGAATGATTCGCCCGGTCACCCCCAGCGTGGTGAGTACGCCGCCGCCAGCCGCCACCAGGCTGCTGACCCCGCCGGCCATGGACAGTGAGCCGGAGGCGATTTTTACCGGGTCTTTCTCGCGCACGCCGTCACGCAAGGTAAACGCCGCCTGGACCACACTGATCACGCCGCCCGCCACGTCGGTGGCCATGCCGATCACCTTGATCGCGCTGCTGGCGAACTTCGCGCCAAACCCGGCTCCTGCCACGCCACCGCGGCTGGCGATGCCTTTTTCGATCCCTTCCTGGACCTTCTTCGCGCCTTCGTCGCTCCAGCCGCCGCTGTTGAGGGCCTTGCCCACGTCCTTGCCGTCGTCCATGGCCTGGTCGACGATGTCGAAGTACTTCTTCTGCACCGCCTCGGCGTCCTTGGGCAGCGCGTGGTAACCCTCACCGGGCTTGGCCCACAGGTCGGGCAGGGAACGGTCGAAGCCCATCAGTTTGTAGGCGTTGGTGCCGCGCAACTTGTCATAGACCTTCAAGCCCAGCGTGGCGAAGTGTGAGCCTGTGCCGAGGAAGCCAAGGAAGTCGTTGGCGATGCCCAGGCGCTTCATCGGCGTATCGGCGAGCTTGCCGCCCTGGCCTGCGAGTTGGTAGACGATCCGGCCCATCCCGATTGCGCCGCCCACCGAGCCGAGTACGCCGTTGTCCTTGAGGAAGTTGAGGTTCTTCACGAAGGCACTGCGGTTCTCTTCGCTGAGGCCCGGCATGATTTCCTTGCTCACTGCCTTGTCGATATCACTGAAGCTGATCACGCCGTTTTTCTGCCAGGTGTCGCCGAGGGAAATCATCGCCTTGCCGAAGTCGGCGGCGGCGTTTTTATCCTTGAGCAACTGGTCGACGAACTTCGAATACACCCCCAGCGCCTGGCGCGGCAGCCCGTCGGCGCCGCCCTTGAGCATCGACAGGATCGCCAGAGTGTTGTCGGTGGTGGCCAGGGCGGTGTTGTCGTCGGAGATCTTGGTCGGGTCGTCCATCAGCTTTTCAACGGCGTCGGTGTAGCCGTCGATCTGCAGGTTTTGCAGGAAGTTGTCGGCCTTGGCCGGGTCGATATCGGCCAGGGCGGTGTAGGCGGTCTGGATTTCCTGGGTGGCCAGTTCGGTCTTGCCGCTGTCCTGCAAGGACTTGATGTACTGGGTGAAACTCTCCGAGGAGGTGCTGTCGATCAATTTCTGCCGTGTCTCGTCGACCTTGGCCTGGCCGCCATCGACCTTGCCCAGGGCCGCGTCGTGGTTGGCCTTGATGTCGTGCTGGATGGTCGGGTCGCCCAGCAGGTCGTTGAGGGTCTGGTCGATGGCCTTGGTGTCGAAGATGTTGTCGCGCACGTCCCGCGAGGTCACGTCGATGGGCGTGGTGGCGATGCCCTGGTTGCCGAAGCCGTGCTCGGGGATGATCGACATGCCATTGTCGGCCATGCTTCGGGCTTCCACCGCCCGCAGGAACTTGGCGCGCGGGTCGTCCTTGCCGATGCTGCCGTCCTTGACCCCGGCGCGGTAGCTGTCCACCAGGGTTTTCATCGACAGGTCCTGCACCGACAGCGGGTTGCCGCTTTCGTCTTTCTCGGTGGTGGTGAGGTTGTCGACGGACACGTCCTTGAGGGGCGGCAGGCCGTTGTCGGTGCGCAGCTTGTCGACGTCGGTGGTCTGCGCGGCGATGTCGCTGCGGTAACTGGAAATCTGCTCGAACAGCTGTGGGTTGCTGTCTTCCGACACCACGATTTTCTCTTCGCTGCCCCCCGGCTTGTGCTGGGTGAAGGCGATCAGGCCGGGGCCATAATCTCCGGCACCGCCAACGCTCATGATGTCTTCGGTGGAGGGCAGGTACGCGTCCGGAGCGGCGAGGGTGTAGCCGTCGCCCTTGGCCTTTTCGATGCCGGTCAGGGTTTGGCCCTTGCTGGTGTAGGCGGCGAAGGCTTCAGGGGTGATGTCCTTGGACACCACCAGCAATTTGCCGTCGGCCTGATTGACTACGAGGATGCCGTCCATGGGCGCGTCTACCTTGCTGATGTCCCCCAGCTTCAGGCTGGCTTCGTCCTTGCGCAGCAGTTCCTGGTCGGGCAGGGACTGGGCGTTCTTGATGTAGTCGAAGGCCTGCGAGCCCTCGCTGGCGTGCACGGCGTGGAGGAAGTTGTAGAGCGGCCCGCCGGCATTGGGGTTGGGATTACTGAGGTCGGCGCCGGGTTGCGGCAGGTCGGCTTCGGACTTGCTGATCGCGTACTTGTGGCCCTGGTGTTCGAACAGAATCACCCCGGCGCTGCTGTCTTCGGACACCACCTTCAACTGACTGAAATCGAGGTCTCCCGGCAGGCTGGTGACGGCTTCATAACCCTTGGCCTTGCCGTCATTCAGCGCCTCCTTGGTCACCCCGGCCTGGGTGTAGGTGCTGAAGGCTTGCGGCGTGAGCAATTCGGAGATGACCAGGGTCTTGCTGTTTTCCAGGGTCACCTTGAGGATGCCGTCTTCGGCCTTGCCCACCGACTTGATATTGGCCAGGCGCACACCGTCGCCGTCTTCGCGCAGCAGTTGCTGGTCGGGGTTCTTCAGGCTTTCGACGATGGCCTTGCCGGCCGGGGTGCCCTGGGTTTCGGCCAGCGTCTGGAGGAAAGTGTACAGCGGCGTACCTTCGTCGGGCCCGCCCTGGTTGACCGGCGCCACGGCATGGCCGAAGCGCAGGTTTTTCAGCACGTCGACCCCGTCCTGGGCGTTGGCCGCACCCTCGGCGCTGATCTTGTATTTGGCGCCGTCCTGTTCGAAGTAGATCACCTCGGCGTCTTTGTCTTCGGAGATCACCTTGAGCTTGTCGATGTCGAGCTTGGCCGTGAGGGCGGTGACTTCCTTGTAGTCGTCGGGCTTAAGGGTTTTGTCGCCCGGCCCGGTGCTGGAAAGGATTTTGGCTTTGTTCAGGACAGCGTCGAAAACGCGCTCGGGCGCTTTGGCTTGATCGACGCGGGGGGAGGTGGATTTTTCGGGGCGGGTGATCATCGGTTCAGTCCATGTGAGGGGCGCACGAGGACTCGATACTAGGGGCTGCAAGTGGGTAAAAGCGGGTTTGTTGGCAACAAGTCACAAGCTTTCACGGGTGTGAAATTCACGTTCCGGGTTAGCGCGTCTCCGTCACGATGGACAACGCATCGCCTGCCGGCATTCGGTACGGGGCGTGCGCCCCTGGGCACTCACATGATCCATGAAGCCGCTGATGCGTGTCGGGTCATAGCGGGTGCGCCGGGGGCTGACAAACCAGCCGCGACGGTTTTCCCGATACACCAGGCCTTCGGCTTCCAGCTGCTGCAAGGCTTGGCGCAAGGTGCCCACGAGTACCTTACTCAAAGCGGAACGAAGCCCCATAGGCTGAGGCTGGCAGGCGATCACTGCCCTCGGCGCCGAGGCGGGAACGCAGGGTGCCGGTCTGTGGTGTGGTGCGATACAGGCCGCGTTTTTGCAGAGCCGGGATCACCAGCTCGACAAAGTCATTCAGCGAGCCAGGGCTGATCAACGGGTTGAGCATGTAGCCGCTGGTACCGGAGATTCTGGCGTGTTCCTCAATTTTTTCCGCCACCTGCTCCGGGGTGCCCACCAGGATCAAATCGCTGCCCCGCGTCACGTTGGCGAAGCGCTGCCTGACCTCGCCGGCCGTCAACGGTTTGCCGCTGCCATCGGGTTTCATCACATAGGAGGTCATGCCTTCGGTGTGGGTGGACAGCGCTTCATTGTCGGCGTAGCGGCTGATATCGATGCCGGTGTCGCCCGCGTAGCTCACCAACTGCGCTTGCAGGTGGTAGTTGCTTTGCAGGGTGTCGTATTTCTGTTGGGCCTCGATGGCGGTGGGGGCGGTGACGATGCGCAGCACGGTCAGGGACTTGACGTCTTGTTGCCGGCGTCCGCGGGCTTCGGCCTGGCGCCAGATATCTTCGAGCCCCTGGCGTATTTCCTGCGGGTTGGATTTGGCGATGAACACCAGCTCCGCATGTTTGGCCGCGAACTGCCGGCCACGGCCCGACCAACCCGCCTGAATCAGCAGCGGCGTACGTTGCGGCGAGGGCGACGTGAGGTGCGGGCCGGCCACGCGGTAATGTTCGCCGGCATGCTGGATCGGCCGTACGCGCGAGCCATCGGCATAGGAGCGGGCGAGTTTGTCGGCGAGCACGGCGTCATCCGCCCAACTGCCTTCCCAGAGCTTGTACACCACGTCGAGAAACTCTTCGGCGCGCTCATAGCGGTCGTCGTGCTTGATCATCTGCTCCAGCCCGAAGTTGCGTGCGGCGCTGGAGAGGTAGGAGGTGACGATGTTCCAGCCGATACGCCCATCGGACAAATGGTCCAGGGTGCTGAAGCGTCGGGCATGGGTGAACGGGTGTTCGTAGGTGGTGCTGACCGTGACGCCAAACGCGAGTTTCTCGGTCAGCGCCACCAGTGCCGGGATGATGGTCAGCGGGTCATTGGCTGGCGCTTCCACCGCCCATTTCAACGCCGCCGCTTCGGAGCCGCCGAATACATCGTAGAAACCCAATACATCACCGAAGAACATCAAGTCGAGGTTGGCTTCATCGGCCGTGCGGGCCAGGTTCGACCAGTACTTGAGGGTGTTGATACCCAGCCGCTCATCCGCCGGGTGGGTCCACAGGCTGGGCGCGCCGCCGCAGCCGACACTGGCTTGTTCGTACAGGCCGAATAACAACGGGGTTGGATCAGACATGATGCTTCCTGCAAATAAAAGAGGTTATCGGCCGTGAAGGTAGGCCTTGCCGTAGTGCCGCTCCAGGCGGGCCTGAATCAGTTCCAGGCCAATGGACAGCAGCCAGTAGATGACGGCGGCGGTGGTGAGCATTTCGATGTAGCGGTACGACGAGCGCCCGTAGGACTGCGCGAGGAACATCACTTCCCAGACGCCCATGACCGAGACCAGCGAGGAGTCCTTGAGCATCGAAATGAACTGGCTGGTGGTCGGTGGAATGATGGTGCGCATCGCCTGGGGCAACACGATTTGCCAGAACGTCACCGTGGGGCCCATGCCCAGCGCGGCTGCAGCGTTACGCTGGCCCTGGGAAACACCGATGATGCCCGCGCGAAAGATCTCGCTCAGGTAGGCCCCATAGTTCAACGACAGGGCAATGATCCCGGCGCTGATGGCGCCCGGCACCACGCCCAGTTGCGGTAGGCCAAGGTAGATAAGCAGAATCTGGATCAGCAGCGGCGTGCCGCGAAAGAACGAAGCGTAGAAACTGGCGACTCCGAACGCCACCGCACTGTTCGACAAGCGCGCCAGGGCCGTCGCAAAGCCCAGCGCCAGGGACAGCCAGATCGAGCAGAAACACAGGAACAGCGTCAGCGCCGCACCCTGAAGGAAACCGTTGGGCGACAGGTGCAGGCCCACCAGGTTCTGCCACTTGGCCGCGACGATCGCAAACTTCAGATCGAAGCTCATGAACAAACCGGCGAACAGGCACAGCATCACGCCCCAGGTCAGCCACAGGCGTACCTGGAAGGACAGCCACTGGCGTTTGACGGGCGGTGGTTTCACCACAGTGGGCGGGGTGGGGAAAACACTCATTGGGTGATGTCTGCGCCGATCCATTTCTGGGAAATCTTCGTCAGCGTGCCGTCGCTTTTCAGGTCGGCCAGCACTTGGGTCAGCCTGGCGTCCCACTGTGGGTCGCCTTTTTCGGTGGCGACCACGTTGGGCTCGCTGTACAGCTGCTTGCCGACGACCTTGAAGCGTGGGTCGTGCTTGATCCGTTCATTGGCGGTCACCAGGTTGGTGAGCATTGCATCCAGGCGTTTGCCGGTGCCCAGTGCGAGGTCCTGGAAGGCCACGATTTCATTGTCGTAAGGCACGGCTTGAATCTGGCTGAACGGGTAGTCGATGGGCGTGTTGGCGCCTTCAATCACCAGGTCTTTGTTCAGGTAGGCTTCGTAGGTCGAGGCACTTCCCACGCCGACTTTTTTCCCGGAAAGGTCACTGGCCGAGTGGATGGAAGATTCATCGGCGTTGACCACGATGACCGCCGGTGAGGCGTAATACTCGACAGGGAAGTTAAACACTTGCCCGCGGGCGGCACTGGGGGTCATGGAGCAGATGCACATGTCATAACGGCCTTGCCAGCGACCGGCGGCGATCACTTCCCAGGACGGCGTTTCCAGTTTCAAGGTGACGCCGAGCTTGTCCGCGACGGCCTTGGCGACATCTACGTCGAAGCCGTCGAGCTGGTTTTGTTCATTGAGAAAAGAGAAGGGCGGATAGTTCTCCATCAGCACGCCGACCAACTGCTTCGATTGTGTGATGCCATCCAGTGTGGCCCCGGCGAACACCGCCGGGCTTGCCACTAACAGGGACAGGCTCAGGGTCACGACAGTACGTAAATTCATAAATACACTCATGGCGTTTTTTATATTTAAACGCGATAAGTGTTTTGTGTTTAATGATTTTATGTGCTGTAAACCGCTGTTTTAGTTATATGTTTTCCCAACTGTTGGCCTGGCAACAGTTGGGTTGTAAACATTGTGTTCAAGCGATTGCGAGTTGGTGACCCTGTTGGGCAAATCACGCTGCCAGGACACCCCCGCTTGCCACTCCAGCCTGCAGTCTTTTGATGGGGCGATTTATGAGGGAGCAATCTGGTATATACCACTATCGTTTTTTGCTATGGATATAACCGGGATCGCTCGAATTGGGCGTTTTTAGCCGCGCCAGACGGGAAGGAAATCCTCGTCAATCACCCAGTGAGGCTGGCCGGGCTGGATACAGACGCCACCGATCCAGCGTTCCTGGCTGGCATGGTCCGGCCAGTAAGCCTTGCCGTTCAGAACCTGACGACCCAATGCAGTCAACGCCAACAAACGTTGAGGCCACGGCAGTTGAGTCTCGGACTCGATCAACAGCGGATTGTCGCCATTAATCAATGGCCGCATCAGCGCATGGAACATCATGTCCCCCAGGTACGGCAGCGGTTCGCGCTTGCCCATCAACTCGGCATACACCCTGCCAAACGGCACAGGCCCGGCCTCATCCACGTAGTGCAGGGACAGGCGCTCGGTCAGTGACAAACCGTCCCGCACACCCGGCAACTCCTGCAACTGTCGGCGCAACGCCGGGGCCAGGAAGGGCAGGGCTGTGTGGTTGCCCAGGGCCAGTTGCGCCAGCTTGATCGGCGAACTGTCGCAGTACGCCAGCCAGGCCTGCCGCGCCAGCTTCAGCATGTCCTCATCGACCCGCCGACGCTGCGGCCACAGCCACGCCAACACCTCAGGCGCCAGTTGGCCAATGCCGATAAAACGTTGCACACCGGGGATGCGGTCGACCTCGATCAGCTCGAGCTTTTCAGGCAATTGCTCAAGCCCCGCCAGTGCACGAATCAGGAACAATTGGTCGTAAGCATCCGCCTCACACCACAACACGCTATGACCGGCGTTGCCCAGTTGCTCAAGATGCTTGTATTCGTCTGCATGCCGGCGGGACACTTCGGCCTCGTCCATTGCAAACACCTGGCTGATATAGCGGCTGCGAACGACCTGGTATTGCTCGGCCGGAAGGTCCTGGACCGGGCCCATGCACAGCGGATCAATCAGCATCCGAAAGTGACCCTTGAACCCCGCCACGCCCAGGCTGTGGGCAATGTCACTGCCGCAGCGCCAGTGGGTGGTGCGGGCCTCGTCGCTGGCCTCGAAACCCGGATGGCGGGCGGCAAAATCCACTGCATCTATGTGTGCTTTGAGTTTGGGCCAACTAGGGAAACCGAGTTCCTTGGCGATCAGCCATTGAGCATCGGATAAGGTAGGCGTAACGGCGGCATCGGCGCTTTTCAGGCGGCGCAACAGCTCCTTGGCGCGCTTGCGTTGCTGTTCAAGGTTGATACGGCCGTTAGTGGACGAGAATGGTTGCGACATACGATCTCCTTGCACAAACCTTGTCCGCTTTAAGGTTGGGAGTCGTAGAAGTGTGATATTCAGTCAAGGTCTTGGGCGCAGCCCTTTCCGCGGATGGTGGCGTAGATGGCGCCAGGCGGGAAATATAGGCAGTGCAATGATTGATTGCAAGCCGCCCCGGCGTTAAGCGTCGGGGCTGGCACAGGAGACGTTCATGAAAGTTGGTGTGATTTCCGATACCCACGGCTTGCTCCGCGCCGAGGCCCTGGCGGCTCTGGAAGGCTGCGAGCAGATTGTTCACGCCGGGGATATCGGTAGCCCGGAAATTCTTGAGCTGCTGGCCTCGATTGCGCCGTTGCATGTGGTGCGCGGTAATAACGACCTGGATGCAGCCTGGGCAGAGCACCTGGCTGACCGCCTGGATTTCGAGCTGAATGGCTGGCGAGCGCTGCTGGTGCATGACATTGCCGATGTGCCGAAGTCGCTTGATCCGAGCATCCGGCTGGTGATTACCGGACACTCTCACAAGCCACTGATTGAGTGGCGTGGCGAGCGGCTGTTTCTCAATCCCGGTAGTGCAGGGCGGCGGCGCTTCAAGTTGCCGGTGACCCTGGCGCTGCTTGACGTGCAGGAGAAATCGCTCAAGCCGCGGCTGGTGTCGCTTGAGCCCAAGCGCTGAAGCATTTGTGGCGAGGGGGCTTGTTGTGGCGAGGGAGCTTGCTCCCGCTGGGCTGCGAAGCGGCCCCAATAAAGCCACTGTGATACACCTGAAAAAACACCGTTAATTTCTTGGGGCTGCTGCGCAGCCCAGCGGGAGCAAGCTCCCTCGCCACGGGGGACGTGCCCTGTCTTACCATTGCGCATAAATCAGGAACAGGGATCATCAAGTCCATGAGCGTATTAGTAGAAACTCGGGCGCTCACGCGTATGGACGAGCGCCGTCAGCTTCAACTGCTGCACCCTACGGATTTCCAGCTGCACCGTGCCGACCGCATCTCCATTACCGGCTCATCCGGCTCTGGCAAAAGCGTATTCCTGCGGGCACTTGCTTTGCTCGATGCACCTTGCTCCGGGGACATCCTCTGGAACGGGCAACCTATCGCCAACGCGCAAATCCCGCAGTACCGCAGCCATATCAGCTACCTCGCCCAACGCCCGGCGCTGATCGAAGGCACCGTGGAAGACAACCTGCGTTTCCCCTACAGCCTCAAGGCCTTGCACCACCTCAGTTTCGATGCGGAGGCCGTCAATGCACTGCTGGCCCACGCGGGGAAAGAACCGGGCTTTCTGGCAAAAAACGCCGGGGACTTGTCTGGCGGTGAGTCCCAGGTGGTGTCGCTGATCCGTACCCTGCAACTCAATCCCGATGTGCTGCTGCTGGACGAACCCACCGCCGCGCTCGACCCGGCGTCATCCCGGGAAGTCGAGGCGCTGATCAACGCCTGGGCCGAAGAGGATAACGACCACGCCTATATCTGGGTCTCCCATGACCTTGAGCAGGCACAGCGCATGAGCACCACTCACCTGCATATGGACGCCGGTGTGCTGACGGGGGCCGTGCAGCCATGAATTACCACGACCTCACGGCACTGGACATGGCCATTGCCGCCTCGCTGATTTTGATCAACGGCGCGCTGTCACTGCTGTTGCGCCTGGGCCTGGAGCGCCAGCTGTTCTGGGCTGCCGTGCGCACGGTGGTGCAGTTGCTGGCGATTGGTTACCTGCTGGGCTGGGTGTTCGAGTTCGCCTACTGGTACGTGGTGTTGCCGCTGATGTGCCTGATGACCCTGATCGCCGGGCTCTCGGCGGCCGGGCGTGGCAAGCGTACCTATGCCGGCCAGCGGGCCGACAGCATTGTGTCGGTGTGGGGCAGTTCGTGGTTGGTGACGGCTGTTGGGCTGTTCGCGATTATCCGGATTCACCCGTGGTACGAGCCGCAGTATGCGATTCCGATCCTTGGGATGATCCTGGGTAATACGCTTACCGGGGTGTCCCTGGGGATTGAGCGTATGACTCAGGAGCTGACCTCCGGTCGCAATACCATCGAGATGATTCTGGCCCTCGGTGGTTCACGCTGGGAGGCGGCGCAGGATGCGATTCGCCAGGCGGTCAGGGCGGGGATGATCCCGACGCTGAACCAGATGACGGTGGTGGGGATTGTGAGCTTGCCGGGGATGATGACTGGCCAGGTGTTGGCGGGGGAAAGCCCGGTGGACGCGGTGCGTTATCAGATCGTGATTATGTTTTTGATCGCTGCGTCGTCGGCGTTGGGCACGGTAGGTGCGGTGTTGCTGACCTACCGGCGGTTGTTTTCTCCGGGGCATCGGTTCTTGCGCTACCGGCTTGAAGATCGGGTGTGAGCCTGAGGGGGGGTAGGTTTTTTGTTGGCTCTACTGTGTACATATCCGTTTCTTCGGTAACGGCGGCTTATGGTTCCGCTCTTACAGCGGGTCACTTTTGGCAAACGCCCCAAAAGTAACCAAAAGGTCTTTGCCCCACCACTCGGTGCCTCGCTTAGGCTCGGCATGCCCGCACTCCGGCCCGATTCCGCGGGCCGCCGCGACGGGCCATCCTTGGCCCGGCGCGGCTAAATCGGCATCCCTGCCGATTTACCCGCTCCACCGTGCCTACTTGCGGCCATCGTGGTTAACGGGGCCCGCAGATCAAAATCAAAAGCAAGAGCACAGCGGCCTACAGGCCGGCTTGAGTGTTAAAAGCAAAGGCAAGACCCAGAGCGAAAGCCAAATCTGAAGCGGATGCAGCTCTGCTTTTCTGTGGGAGCTGGCTTGCCTGCGATGCAGACACCTCGGTGCATCAGGTACACCGAGTTGATGCTATCGAGGCAAGCCAGCTCCCACATTTGACTGTGCCCGCTTTAGC